>DASUYB010000121.1 GCA_036377595.1 Longimicrobium sp.
CCGGATCTCGTCCTGCGTCAGGTGCGGTTGGACCTTCAGCCGGGCTCCCATCGCGTCCTCCGTTTTTCGAGGAAATAAACGACGTGAACTCGGATACGTATGATACATCCTACGGCAACACTTCACCAGGATTTAGTATTACTTGTGGAGATCCGCGGGGACGGCCGCCTCACCTTTGCGGCACGAAGCTCCGAGTCCCATCGCGTCGACGGTGCGCGAGGTGAGATCCGGACGGGCGGGTAAACCCACGGCTGGAACATTGGGAAGCCTGCTGCGCAGGCTGCGGCCGCGGCTGCCGCGCGTGATCAAACCTTCAGCGCCGACATACCATCCGCCTGCAGTTGAGTGAAGCCTCGCGCACTTTGCGAGGCTTTCCAATGTTCCAGCCGCGGCTTCAGCCGCCCGTCCCCAGATAGATCCAGCGCCGTCCCGCCACGATGGCACGCTGCCGTCCTGGCGGGTGGACGCGGTGGGGCGGGGGGAGCTGCGTGCGGGTCAGAAGATCTCCATCGCACGTCTCTGCTACAATCCGACGGAACCATGGGCGTTGCAACGAGGTACAGCAGCCGGGCGAGATCCGGCCGGGGGGCGGCGTTCCGGCGTCTGCTGCGCGCTTTGGTGGCAGCCGGCGCAAGGGAAATGCTGGTCTGAAACTTGTAACCGGGTGGAACGCGGTGCCTCGCCGGGCCGTGCTGGCCGGGCGGGGCTTTCGTTGCGGACCGCAATCCAGGGATGAGGGGATGAAGAAGCTCGCGTACGCATGCGCCGCCGCGGCGGCGCTCCTGTCGGCCGTGCCTGCCGCCGCGCAGGTGTTCACGCCCACGTTCCAGTCCACGCGCCGGGGGAGCGACATCGGCATCTACCTGAGCGACGGCCCGGGCGACCTGGCGGTGGAGGGGATCTGGCGCCGCGGCTTCGGCACGGGCGACCTGGGGCTGCGGCTGGGCTTCGCCGACGTGGGCGACGGCGACGTTCTGGTGGGTGCTGACTGGAGGCAGCCGCTGAACCTGCAGACGGCACCCATCGACCTGGCGCTCACCTTCGGCGCGCAGGGCGCGTTCGGCGACGTCAGCGGCATCGGCGGGCAGGTGGGCGTCGCCTTCGGCCACACCTTCGCCGAGCCGGGGCTGGCCATCACCCCCTACATCCACCCGCGCGTGGCGGTGGTCTCGGCGCTGTCCGACGACGGCGACGCCGAGCTCGACGTGCTGGCCGACATCGGCGCCGACTTCGATTTCTCGCCCAGCCTCAGCCTGCGCGTGGGCGTGAACCTGGGCGACGGCGCCGACTGGGGGATCGGGCTGGCCTGGCGCCGCTGAACCACGCACATTTCCGACTGATCCGGGTCCGCCGCCCATGGCGGCGGGCCGCGTTCCATTGCAATGTAAACTGATGAATTTGAAGCGAGTCGACCTGCACATCCACACGCACGCCTCCGACGGGCAGCTGGCGCCGGCGGCGGTGGTGAACGCCGCGGTGAAGGGGCGTCTGGACGTGATCGCCATCACCGACCACGACACGGTGGCGGGGGTGAGCGAGGCGCTGGCCGCGGCGCGCGGGCAGCCGATTTCCGTGATTTCCGGCGTGGAGCTGAGCAGCAAGCACGGCGACCACGAGATCCACGTCCTCGGCTACTTCGTGGACCCCGGCGCGGAGTCGCTGCGCGACCACCAGGCGTCGGCTTCGGGGCGCCGCGCCGACCGCATGCAGGAGATGGTGAGACGGCTGCAGGACCTGGGTGTGGGCGTGCGCTACGAGGACGTCCTGCGCGTCGCGGGCCCCGAGGCCAGCACGCTGGGGCGGCCGCACCTGGCGCGCGCGCTGCAGCAGGCCGGGCACACCCGCAGCGTGGGCGAGGCCTTCGACCTGTACCTCAAGGACGGCGGCAGCGCGTTCGTGGAGACGCCCTTCCCGGGCGTGCGCGACGCCATCGACATCATCCACGCGGCCGGGGGGATCGCGGTGTGGGCGCACCCCGAGCTCGAGGTGTTCGACCGCGAGGTGCGCAACTTCGCGTCGTGGGGATTGAACGGGATCGAGTGCTTCCGCCCCAACACGCCGCCGGTGGAGTCGATGCTTTTCGACAAGGTGGCGCGGGAGATGGGCCTCTTCCGCACCGGCGGGTCCGACTGGCACGGGCCGCACCGCGGGCGCCTGGGGGACTGGGCGGTGCGCTCGGAAGAGGTCCGGGAGTTGCTGGATTCGCGAGGGCTCGGCTGAACGCCGGGCCTTTTCTTCGTCGCCCATCTTGTCGGTGGGTTGAAACCCACCGCTGGAACATTGGAAAGTCCGCCTTCGCGGACTCCAACCCAGGCATCCGTTCACCCGGCGAGATTTGCGTGGCCGACGCATCCGCATCTCCCGATCCTACGATCCCGGCGCCCGCGCCGCCGTCTCCATCTCCACCGCCATCTTCATTGGTAGCGGGAGATGCGGGCGGGGTGCGGGATCCGTACGTGATCCCGGGGCTGGTGCTGCTGGGGATTCTGACGGTGCTGGCGATCCTGCTCTACCGCGCGAGCCCGCAGAGCGCCGCGGAGGTGGGGAGCGCGGCGGTGGTGGCGGTGCGGCCGGATGCGTTCACGCCGCGCGTGTCCCGCGCCCGCGAACGGGTGGATGCGGCTCAGCGCGCGCGGGCCGCGGGCGACACGTCGGGCGCGCTGGCGCGGTACGCGGAAGCCGCCGAGGAGGCGCTGGCCGCGCGCGAGCGCGCGGGAGACACCACGCAGGTACGCACCGCGACGGAGCTTTGGGCGAACGTGATCCTCGACCGCGCGGAGCTGATGCTGGCCTCCGGCGCGCGCCCCTGGTACCGCGCCGACGACACGCAGGTGTTGAACGAGTCGCTGGCCACGCTGCAGCCGCTCCGGCAGGTGCGGCTCGCGCCGGCCACGCAGCGGCGCGCGGCGGACATCGACGCGCGCATCCGCCGGCAGCTGCGCACCGGGCCGCTGGAATGGCTCGCGCCGTGATCCGCACGCCCGCGCAGCGCGCCGTGGCCGCGGCGCTGCTCTTCCTGGCCGCCGCCGTGCTGGCCGGCGTGGCGCCGGTGGAGAACGGCGTGGAGTACCGCGTGTTCGGCATCGTCGAGGGGCTGTTCGCGCTGCTGATGGCGTACCTGCTGGTGCTGCGCGGCGCGTGGGCGGCGCCGGTGGGCGTCCCCGGCTGGGCGGCGGTGGTCTACGGGACGGTGGCGACCGCGCAGGTGCTGGGGTTCCTCTTTCCGCCACCGGGGCTGGTGCAGTGGGTGGTGGTGACGGGGATCGCGATCACGGCGTGGAGCGTGTTCTCCGCCGGATCGCCGCGGCGGCTGGTGGCGAGCCTGGCCAGCCTGGCGGTGATCCTGGCGCTGGTGCGCTACTCTGTCATCCCCGTGCTGTGGACGCGCATCGGGCCGGCGCAGGGGACGGCGTTCGGGCTGGGCGACCTGGCCGAGGGCGCGCGCCGCATCTTCGCCGACTGGCGGCCCGTCAAGCCCGCAGGCGAGCTGCTGGGCTTCCTCGCCGTCTGCTGCTGGGCGCTGGCGACTCGGCTCGTCTGGTCGCCACGTGCGTTGGCCGACGATGGAGATCGGGCGGGTACCTGATCGTCATCT
This sequence comes from Longimicrobium sp., assembly GCA_036377595.1. NCBI lineage: Bacteria > Pseudomonadati > Gemmatimonadota > Longimicrobiia > Longimicrobiales > Longimicrobiaceae > Longimicrobium > Longimicrobium sp. Next base: position 3,596 of record DASUYB010000121.1, read on the forward strand.
CCCATCCCTGAAAAGACCTGGCTCACGCAGAGAAACAGAGGCAGCAGAGGGTTTTCCTCCGCTGCCTCTGCTCCTCTGCGTGAGCCAAGTCTTTCGGGCTCAGGCGAGGACGACCTCGTGGCGCGACATGATGTCCATCAGGCTGTCCATGTCGAACTCCAGACCGTAGCGCCGTGACACCTCCAGCACGCGCTCGATCTGCACCTCGCCGCGGACGGGGATGATCGCGGCGACCTCCTCGTACCACGGCTCCAGCCCGCCGGGGGTGACGAGGTCGAGGAAGCGCGCGTCATGCCGACCCTCGTTCCAATACGTGTGCGGCACGCCGGCGGGCTTCACGATTGTCTGGCCGGCGCCGAGCTTCGTCACGCGCTTGCCGACCTGCACCCAGAGCGTCCCCTCCAGCACGTACGTCGTCTCCGTCTCGCGCTGGTGCGTGTGCAGCGGCATGGCGATGTAGCCCGGCGGCAGCGTGTGCTCCACGATCGTCGCGCCGCCACCGGTGTCCTCCGCCCGCACGCGGATCTCGCCGCGGAAGTTGCGGATGGAGACGGTGCCCGCGTTGCTCGTCGTCATCGTATCTCCACGAATCTTCAGCGCTTCCCGTCGCGCAGCCGCTCGGTGAGCGAGGCCAGCGCCTCGGTCGGATCGCCGCCGCCCTCGCCGCCGCTTTCGCGCGCGTACCAATAGGCCACCGTGCGGTCCGACGCGCGCGCGAAGATGGCCAGGCAGAAGCAGTTGCGGCATTCGATCGCCTGCAGGATGCCGGGCGTCTCGGTGTGCGACAGCGCCAGGTAGGCGCGCGTCTCGAAGTCACCGCGCGTCGCGTGCGCGGCCACGAGCTTGTCGACGATCGGCTCTTTCAGCACGTCCGGCACGAGCGCGAACTCCGCCGGGCACGGGATCCCGTGCAGGACGATCTCATATCCGCAGATGCACGTCAGCTTCGGCATTCGTGGGCCCCGTCTCGGTCCTCCAGCACGATCTCCATCCCCACCTCCACCGCCGCCGTCCAGCGCGCGAGCGTCTCCTCGTCGGGAAAGCGGAAGACGAGCGCGAGGTCGTCCTGGCCCGTCGTGGCGCTCACCAGCACGAACTCGAGCGCGTGCACCGGCGCGTCGAGCGCTTCGGGGGAGAGGACGCGCTGCCCGATGCGCACCGTGCCTTCGGTGATCTCGCCGTGGACGACGAAGATCGAGCGGCTGCGGAGGGAGAAGACGCCGTTCACGCGGAAGCGCGCGCTGGGACTCTCCGCGCTGGTCTCCATGATCCGGCAAACAGGATGGGGATTGCGATCACCTGGAGATCACGTCTACCGCGCGATGGCCACGCCCCATGGCCGGTTGCCGACGGGGACGCGCGCGACGACGCGGTTCGTGGCGGTGTCGATCACGTGCACCTCGTTGGCCAGGCCGCAGGCGGCGTAGAGGCGCCGCCCGTCGCGGGTGAGCGCGATCCCCCACGGCCGCCGGCCCACGGGGATGCGCGCGACCTGGCGCAGCGTGCGCGCGTCCAGCACGGTGACCGCCGACGCGGCCCCGTTGGCAACGTACACGCGCGCCCCGTCGGGCGACACCACGACGCCCACCGGCTTCCCCTCGCCGCGCTCGAGCTCGACGCTGCGGAGCACCTGGTGCGTGCGCGTGTCCACCACCATCAGCGTGCCGCTGACCTCGTTGGTCACGTACGCGCGCGCTCCGTCGGGCGAGAAGGCGGCGGCGCGCGGGCGCAGGTCGGCCAGGATGTTGGTCACCACGCGGTTGGCGCGCGCGTCGATCACCGAGACGGTGTTGCTCGTCTCCGCGGTGACGTAGATCCAGCGCCCGTCGGGGCTCGCCGCCACGCCCTCGGGCTCGATGCCGACCACGAGCGTCGCCAGCACGCGCCCGGTGCGCAGGTCGGTCGCCGACGCCGTCCCCGCGTCCTCGTTGGAGGCATAGAGCCGCGCGCCGTCGGGGGTGACGGCGAACTGCTCCGGGTCGCTGCCCGCGGCGTAGCGCGCGACCACCCGCCGCGTGGCCACGTCAATCACGGCGATGGCGTCGCCGCGGCTGGTGGCGTTGGGATGCTCGTCGCTGAGCGCCACGTACACGCGCCGCCCGTCGGGGCTCGCCTGGATGCCGCGCGGCCGCACGCCCACGGGGATGGTGGCCACGACGCGGTTGGTGCGCGTATCGATCACGCTGATGTCGCGCGACCCCTCGTTGCTCACGAACGCCAGCGCCGCCCGCTGCTGCGCGAGCGCGGGGGACGAGACGAGGGAGATGAGGAGCGCGAGAGCGGTGGATCGCATGCGGGCGATGAGGTCGGCGCTGCGGTGGGGCGGCGGGTGGATGAATGGTCCCGACGAGGCTCGACGAGTCACATCCAGGAGTGGCGCCGGCGCGGAGGCCCTCTCCCTGCCGCTTCGCGGCTGTCCCTCCCCCAAAACCGACTGGGGGAGGGACGGGGGCTCGCTGCGCTCGCGGCTACTTCGAGCGCGTCTCGCGGATACCTGTTGCGAGCGCCGATGCCGCGTCTGCACCGACGCGTGTAGTCCGCGAAGGCGGACTTCGTGTGGTTGTTGCCGCGAATTTATTCGCCCCTCAACCGATCGCCGGGACGAGCCTCACCCATCCGGCACTCCGACTTCTCCCGCGGCGTGCCGAGGCGGTCCAGCACCTCGCGCGACGACTCGTCGGCGCCGGGCTGCGCGCGCGGCACCTCGACGGGCGCGTCCGCGGACGGCGCGGCGACGTAGAGCGGCTGGCGAAGCTGGTGGTCCCAGGGGCGGAAGGAGAGCGGGCGCCCCTTGTGCCCGTCGAACTGCGCCGCGTCGGATTCAAGATACCGCAGCAGCGCCGCCGGCTCGGCCGAACGCGCGCGGAGGGCGGACTCCCAGAGCATCTTCACCGCGAACCACCCCGCCCACCCCTGGGAGTCCATACCCTCGCCGAACCGCGCGCGGAACCGCTGGTTGAGCTGGTCCGCGCCGAACCGCTCCAGCCGCGTGTCCCACATCTCCACCCCACCGCCCGCCACCCCCGCCAGTGCCGAAGCGACCGCGCGCATCGCCGCGCTGGGGGCGACGTGGAAGCTCGCGCGGCGGCACTCGCGGCCGCGCAGCGCATCCCCAGCGCACCCCAAGTCGACGAAGACCACCCCGCGCGCCTGCGCCAGCCCGCCCAGCGCGCGGCACTCCGCGTCGCCGAAGCCGCCCAGCAGCGCCAGCACGCGGCCCTCGCCGACCAGCCGCGCCGCGTCCGCGCCCTCCACCAGCCGCACCGTGCGGCCGAAGAGCGCCGCCGAGCGCGCGGCCTCCTCCGCCCCCATCACCACCCCGCGCGCGGCGCTCGCCATGGCCGGCGTGCGCGCGGCGGAGTCGGGAAGCACGAGCCCGATCCGCAGCGTGTCGCCGTTCGGCTGCTGCGCGGACGCGGCCGGCATACGCAGGAACGGGGCCGCGAGAAACATCAGGAGCGTAGCAGAACGCCGGTGGCGCCTCATCCTTGGCTCGGTGGAGATGGTCGATTGGAGCTATCTGCCGGTCGCCAGAGATGTCATCCTGAGGGCGCACGCACGCCGGTTTCGTCCTGCAGGATGGCTGCGCGCCCGAAGGATCTACTCGACGCCGCCTCGATGTCCGTGCGTCGCACCAGCATCTCCGCGGACGCGGCAAGATCCTTCGGGCGGCGCCAACCGATTGCGCGAACGCAGGTTCGGCGCGGCGCCGCCCTCAGGATGACATCGAACGGGTCGCGATCTCCTTCTACTCTTCACCCGTGCGGCTTCCCGCCGCCCTCGGGATTACATCGACCGCGTGATCGCGATCTCCCTCATCCATGCGGCTTGCCGCCGCCCGCGGTGACCTGCGCGTGGTTGAGCGCGGAGACGAGCGTTACCCCGCCCAGCACGTTGCCGATCAGCGTGGGGACGATGAAGCGGCCCAGCACGCCGCCCCATCCCAGCGTGCCCGTCCATCCCAGGTAGAACACCTCGGCGGCGCCCGCGATGATGTGCGAGAACTCGCCCACGCCCACCAGCCAGGTGATGGCGATGATCACCAGCACGTGCGACGTCTCCGCGGCGGGGAGCATCCACACCAGCAGCGCGATCAGCCACCCGGCGAACACGCCCTTCAGCACCGTCAGCCAGAAGCCGCTCTCCACCGCCTTCGCCGCGATCTCGCGGAAAGCGTGATGGATCTCCGGCCTGAACAACTCCGTCTTCGCCAAGACGAGCGCGAAAAGCAGCGCGCCGACGAGGTTCGTCACCAGCACCACGCTCCACAGCCGCGCCACGTGGCCGAACATCTCGCGCGTGCGGTCCGCGAGGAGCGGTACGATCACCGTGAGCGTGTTCTCGGTGAAGAGCTGCTGGCTGCCGAGGATCACGATCAGGAACCCGAACGGATATCCGAGCTTGGCCACCAGCGGCGTCCACGCCACGCCTGCGGGAAGGTGGCTCCGGATGATCCCTTCAGCGACGAAGGAGAACCCCATCGCCAGCCCCGCCGCCAGTCCGCTCCACGCCAGCGCCGCGGTCGAGCGCTTGAGCTCCTCCTGGCCCTCTCGGCGGATCACCTCGTGGGTGATGTCGGCGCTCAGCGACTCTTCCTCGTCGGCCTTCTCCCGCTCGCGCGGCTTCAGCTCGGGCGCGCGTTCCGGGCGGTCTTCGTCTTCGCGCTGTTCGGGAGATTCGGCCACGCGGCGGCGCCCGGATGAGGTGGGTCCACGAATCGACTCGCGCCGACGGGTCGCAATTCGCAGACCCGGTGCGGCGCACGGGCGATGAAGATCTCACGCGGAGCCGCGGAGACGCGGAGGACCAACCCCGGCGCTGAGTTCTCCGCGCCTCCGCGTCTCCGCGTGAGACCTCCTCGGATCTTCGACGCGCCCCGGATCCGCCACCGCGGGACGCTTCCAATCGCAAGACATTGTGGAGGCCGGAGATTGGATCGCATCGCTACAATCCTTGCTAAATCTTCGTCCAATCTCCTGAAACGGATGTGATGGACGGATGGAACACCTTATGCATAAGCCGCGGCGCGAAGGCGTGGTGTGCGCGGTGGACGCATGGCGCCCACCCATCGCCACGTGACGAGCTCCCGTCCCGCCGCGGGCGCCGAACGCGAAGGCAGCGTCTCAACCCTCGTGAGGCTGGGCGAACTGGTGCGTCCCTCGATCCTCAATCCACCCTTGCGGCTGGCCGCGGCGGCGCTGCTGCTGACGGCGGCATGCGACGGCAAGGAAAACCGCAACACGGGCACCGCGCCGCGGTTCGGCGGGCGCTCCGAGCCGCTGGCCAGCGCCATCACCGACACGACCGAGGACGGGCAGTGGACCATGCCCGCCCACGACTACGCCAGCACCCGCTACAGCCGGCTGGCGCAGATCAACGCGCAGAACGTTCCCAACCTCAAGCTGGCGTGGACCTTCAGCACCGGCGTGGTCCGCGGCCACGAGGCCGCGCCGCTGGTGGTGAACAACACCCTGTACGTGGTGACGCCCTTCCCCAACCTCCTCTACGCGCTGGACCTGACGAAGCCCGGCGCGCCGGTGAAGTGGAGCTACGACCCCAAGCCCGCCAGCGCCGCGCAGGGGGTGGCCTGCTGCGACCTGGTGAACCGCGGGGCGATGTACGCGGACGGGAAGATCGTCTACAACGTGCTCGACGGGCACACGGTGGCCGTCGACGCCAACACCGGGCAGGAGGTGTGGAAGGCGCGCGTCGCCGACTACAACAAGGGCGAGTCGCTGACCATGGCGCCGCTGGTGGTGAAGGACAAGGTGCTGGTGGGCAACAGCGGCGGCGAGTTCGGCGTGCGCGGCTGGGTGACGGCGCTCAACCTCTCCGACGGCACCCTCGCCTGGCGCGCGTACAACACGGGGCCCGACGCCGAGGTGCTGATCGGCCCCGAGTTCAAGCCGTTCTACCAGTCCGACCAGGGAAAGGACCTGGGCGTCACCACCTGGCCGCCCGACGCGTGGAAGATCGGCGGGGGGACGATGTGGGGATGGATCAGCTACGACCCCGCGCTGAACCTGATCTACCACGGCACGGCCAACCCCGGCCCCTGGAACGCCGACCAGCGCCCGGGCGACAACAAGTGGACGGCGGGGATCTTCGCGCGGAACCCCGACAACGGGCACGCGCGCTGGTTCTACCAGTGGAGCCCGCACGACCTGTGGGACTACGACGGGATCAACGAGCAGCTCCTCCTCGACCTTCCCATCGGCGGGCGCACGGTGCGCGCGCTCGTCCGCCCCGAGCGCAACGGCTACGTCTACGTGCTCGACCGCACGACCGGGCAGGTGCTCTCCGCCAACCCGTTCGTGCACGTGACCAGCACGCTGGGGGTGGACCTGAAGACGGGGCGGCCGATCGAGAACACGGCGCTGCACCCCGAGACGGGGAAGGTGGTGCGCGACATCTGCCCCGCCGCGCCCGGCGCCAAGGACTGGCAGCCGAGCGCCTTCTCGCCGCGCACGGGGCTGCTGTACCTGCCGCACCAGAACCTGTGCATGGACTTCGAGGGGGTCGAGGCCAGCTACATCGCCGGAACTCCCTTCGTTGGCGCCAACGTGAAGATGTACGCGGGCCACGGCGGCTATCGCGGCGCGCTGACCGCGTGGGACCCCGTCCGCGGCCGCATCGCCTGGCAGGATAAGGAGAACCTTCCCGTCTGGAGCGGCGCGCTGGCGACCGCGGGCGACGTGGTGTTCTACGGGACGATGGACGGGTGGTTCAAGGCGGTGGACGCGCGCAGCGGCCGGCTCCTCTGGCAGTTCAAGTGCGGCTCGGGGATCATCGGCCAGCCGATCACCTACCGCGGGCCCGACGGCAAGCAGTACGTCGCGATCCTCTCCGGCGTCGGCGGGTGGGCGGGCGCCATCGTCGCCGGCGGGCTGGACCCGCGCGACAGCACCGGCGCGCTGGGCTTCGTCAACGCGATGAAGGACCTGCCGCAGTACTCGACCAAGGGCGGGATGCTGTATGTGTTCTCGCTTTGAACGGATGGTGCGAGAGTGCGAGGGTGCGAAGGTGCGAAAGTGGGCTCGTCGCGCCGCCGGCCGGCGTGCGCGCTCGCGATTCGCTTTCGCACTCTCGCACTCTCGCACTTTCGCACTTCTGCTGCTGGCCGCCTGCGCCCGCGCCGACGCCACCCCCGCGCGGGAGCTCCGCGTCTGCGCCGATCCCAACAACCTCCCGTTCTCCAACCGCGCGGGACAGGGGTTCGAGAACCGCATCGCCGAGCTGGTGGCGCGCGACCTGGGCGCGCGGGTGAGCTACACCTGGTGGCCGCAGCGCCGCGGCTTCTTCCGCGAGACCATCCGCGCGGGAAAGTGCGACGTGGTGATCGGCGTCCCCGCGTCGTTCGAGCTGGTGGAGCCGACCCGGCCCTATTACCGCTCGTCGTACGTCTTCATCGCCCGCAAGGACCGCGGGCTGCACCTGCGCTCGTTCGACGATCCCCGTCTCAAGACCCTGAAGATCGGCGTGCAGATCGTGGGCGACGACGGCTTCAACACGCCGCCGGTGCACGCGCTCGCCCGCCGCGGCGTGGTCGGCAACCTCCGCGGCTACACCCTCTACGGCGACTACGCGCGCCCCAATCCCCCCGCCGGGATCATCGACGCGGTCGCGCGCGGGGAGGTCGACGTGGCCATCGCCTGGGGGCCGCTGGCGGGCTACTTCGCCGGGCGGGAGGGGGTGGAGATGGAGATCGCGCCGGTGGAGCCGCAGATCGATCCGCCGTTCCTGCCGTTCGTGTGGGACATCTCCATGGGCACGCGCCGCGGCGACACGCTGCGCACGCGCCTGGATGACGTCATCACCCGCCGGCGGGCGGAGATCGACCGCATCCTCAGCGAGTACGGCGTGCCCCGCGTGGAAGGGAGGCGGAGGTGAGGAGACCGGGTCCGCGCGGGGCACGCCTCGCCGTGGGGGCGATGGCGATCACGCTGGCCGCGTGCCAGCGCGAGGACCGCCACTTCCGCGAGGTGCCGCCCTCGGCCACGCCGGGATCGGTGGTGCAGACGTCGGGCGGCTTCGTCCCCGGCCCGCCGCAGCCCGAGGTGCAGGCGCGCAGCGCGTACCTGACCAACGCCTACGCCGTCAGCGAGGGCGAGAGCCTGTACAACCAGATGAACTGCGTGGGATGCCACTTCCACGGCGGCGGGGGGATCGGGCCGCCGCTGATGGACGACAAGTGGATCTACGGCGCGCAGCCGGAGAACATCTACCAGTCCATCGAGGAGGGCCGCCCCAACGGGATGCCCGCCTGGGGCTCGCGGCTGTCGAGCGACCAGATCTGGAAGATCACCGCCTACGTGCTCTCCATGTCGGGCCAGATCAGGAAGGACGTGGCGCCCGGCCGGCAGGACCACATGCAGGGGAAGAAGCAGGAGCAGGGCACCGAGGTGATGCCGCCGAAGCCCTACGGCGGCCAGCCCCCGTCGACGGTCTTTCCATGAGTGCGAAAGTGCGAAAGTGCGAAAGTGCGATGCGTTTTCGTGCGGGGCGTGCGTTCGCGCGCGCCCGTGCTTTCGCACCCTCGCACCCTCGCACCCTCGCACTTTCGCACTTTCGCACTCTCGCACTCCTCTCCCTCGCCGCCTGCGCAGGCTCGCCACGGCAGACCATGCTGAACCCGGCGGGGCCGCAGGCGGACAGCATCTTCGGGCTGTGGACGTACATGTGGATCGCCTCCACCGCCGTCTTCGCCGCGGTGATGGTCGCGCTGGCGATGGCGCTGGTGCGCGGGCGGCGGCGCGACGCACCCGACGTGAGCGAGGCGGGGGAGGGAAGGGCGCGGCGCACGATCGTCGTCGCCACGGGGATCACCCTCGCCATCCTCCTGGCGACGCTGGTGGCGAGCTATCTCACCGGCCGCGCGTACGCGGTGACGCCGGAGAGCGGGCGGCCGCTGCAGATCACCCTGATCGGGCACCAGTGGTGGTGGGAGGTCACGTACAACGACTCGCTGAGCAGCCGCAGCCTCTCCACCGCCAACGAGATCCACATCCCCGTGGGCCGCACGGTGGTGGTGAAGATGACCAGCTCGGACGTGATCCACTCCTTCTGGGTGCCCAACCTGGCGGGGAAGAAGGACATGATCCCCGGCTACAGCAGCACGATGTGGCTGCGCGCCGACCGGCCCGGCGTGTTCCGCGGCCAGTGCGCCGAGTTCTGCGGCCACCAGCACGCGAAGATGGCGCTCCTCGTGGTCGCCGAGCCGCCCGCGGAGTTCGCGCGCTGGTACGACGCGCAGCTCGCCGACAACATGCCGCCCACCGACACCACGCAGAGCACCGGAAAGAACGTGTTCATGAGCCACGGCTGCGTGCTCTGCCACACCATCCGCGGCACCGACGCGGGCGGGCGGGTGGGGCCGGACCTGACGCACCTCGCCACGCGGCGGACCCTCGCCGCGGGAACCATCCCCAACAACCGCGGGTGGCTGGGGGGATGGGTGATGGACCCGCAGGGGATCAAGCCCGGGGCCAAGATGCCGCCCAACGACATGCGCCCCGACGAGCTTCAGGCGCTGCTCGCGTACCTCCAGAGCCTCCGCTAGGCCGATGGCGTCCGTCGAAGCCGACGTGATCGCGGATCGCGACGATTCCGCCGACCTGGCCGCCCTGGAGCGCTCGTGGCGCGAGCCGCCGGGCCTGTGGGGATGGCTCATCACCGTCGACCACAAGCGCATCGGCAAGCGCTACATCGCCACCGCGCTGGTCTTCTTCCTCCTGGCCGGCCTGGAGGCGCTGGCGATGCGCGTCCAGCTCGCCCGGCCGGAGAACGGCTTCCTGGGGCCCGACCGCTACGACCAGTTCTTCACCATGCATGGCACCACGATGATGTTCCTGTTCGCGGTGCCGGTGATGCTGGCCTGGGGGATCTACCTCGTCCCGCAGATGGTGGGGACGCGCGACGTGGCCTTTCCCCGGCTGAACGCGTACGGCTACTGGGTCTACCTGATCGGCGCGTCGTTCATCTACGTCCAGTTCCTCCTGAACACCGGGACGGACGTGGGGTGGTTCGCCTACGTCCCCCTGGCCGGCCCCGAGTTCTCGCCGGGGAAGCGCGTGGACACCTGGGCGCAGATGGTGACCTTCACCGAGATCGCCGCGCTGATCGCCGCCATCGAGATCGTCGTCACCGTCTTCAAGCAGCGCGCGCCGGGGATGAGCCTCAACCGGCTCCCGCTCTACGTCTGGTCGATGGTGGTGGTCGCCTTCATGGTGATCTTCGCCATGCCCGCCGTGGCCGTGGCCAGCACCTTCCTGCTGGCGATGGACCGGCTGGTGGGGACGCACTTCTTCAACCCCGCCGAGGGGGGCGACCCGCTCCTCTGGCAGCACATGTTCTGGTTCTTCGGGCACCCCGAGGTCTACATCATCTTCATCCCCGGCCTGGGGTTCGTCTCCTCCATCGTCACCACCTTCACCCGGCGGCCGGTGTTCGGCTACGTGGCCATGGTGCTCTCGCTCATCGCCACCGGTTTCATCGCGTTCGGGCTGTGGGTGCACCACATGTTCGCCACCCCCATCCCGCAGCTGGGGCAGAGCTTCTTCACCGCGGCCAGCATGATGATCGCCATCCCCAGCGGGGTGCAGATCTTCTGCTGGATCGCCACCCTCTGGCTGGGGAAGCCGCGCTTCCAGACGCCGCTGCTGTACGCCCTCGGCTTCATCGTCATCTTCGTCATCGGCGGGCTCACGGGGGTGATGATCGCCTCGGTGCCCTTCGACCTGCAGGTGCACGACACCTTCTTCATCGTCGCCCACTTCCACTACGTGCTGATCGGCGGGGCCGTCTTCCCCCTGCTGGGCGCCATCACCTACTGGTTCCCCAAGGTCACGGGGCGATTGACGAGCGAGCGGCTGGGGAAGATCGGGTTCTGGCTCGTCTTCACCGGCGTGAACGTGACCTTCTTCCCCATGCACTTCCTGGGGCTGATGGGGATGACGCGGCGGGTCTACACCTACCTCCCCGGCCAGGGGTGGGGGGGCCTCAATCTCCTCTCGACCATCGGCGCGTTCGTCATCGCCGCGGGGGTGATCGTCTTCCTCTACAACCTCGCCGCCAGCTGGCGCTTCGGCGCGCCGGCGGGGGACGACCCCTGGGGCGCCGACACGCTGGAGTGGGCGATTCCCAGTCCGCCGCCGCCGTACAACCACGCGCGCATCCCCATCGTGCAGGGCCGCGCCGCGCTCTGGTCGATGACCCCCGACCGCCCCGTCGTCGTCGGGCTGAACGAGACGCGCCGCGAGGTGCTGGTGACCACCGTGATGGACGCGGAGCCGGACAACCGGCAGGAGTCGCCCGGGCCCACGCCGGTGCCCTTCTTCGCCGCGCTGGCGACGGGGTTCCTGCTGATCCTGCTGGTGTTCACCTTCCAGGCGCTGTGGATCGGCGCCATCCCGCTGGGGCTGGCGCTGTTCGCCTGGGCGTGGCCGCGGCATCCGGACAGGGCGTGGCGGCTGGACGCGGAGGCGGGGCGATGAGCACGCGGCGCCAGGCCTCGATCGACGTGTCCGGGCTGCCGGACGTGACCTTCGGCTACCGCAACGTGGTCTGGTGGGGCACGGTCGCCTTCATGTTCATCGAGGCGACGACGCTGGCGATGTGCGCGGGGACGTACCTCTATCTCCGCCGCAACTGGCAGGCGCTGCCGCCCCCCCGCGTGGCCGTCCCCGGGCTGACGGCCGCGACGGCGGAGGTGGTGCTGATGCTGGTGAGCTTCGTCCCCATCGCCATCCTGGCGCGGGCGGCGGAGCGGAAGGACCTGCGCGCGGTGCGCCTGTGGCTGCTGGTGGGCGTCGCGTTCAACGTCACCTTCGCCGTGCTGCGCTGGATCGCCCTGCACCAGCTGCACGTGCGGTGGGACGCCAACGCGTACGGCTCGTCGGCGTGGCTCATCCTGCTGGTGGACGGCACCCTGCTGGCGGCGGAGATCGGCGAGCTGGCGGTGTTCGGCCTGATCGCGTGGACAGGGCGGTGGGAAGAGAAGCACTTCCCCGACACGGCGGACCTGTGCATGTACTGGTATTTCATGTGCCTGTCGTGGTTTCCGCTCTACGCCATCGTGTTCCTCCTCCCGCGGGTGATGTGATGCCGGTGGAGCGCGCCGAGCACTCGACCCCGCCCTCGGCGGCGACGGTGGCGCTGTGGACGTCGCTGGTGGGCGGCCCGGTCGTCGTCCTGGCGAACCAGTGGGTCGCCTACGCGCTGGTGCCGGACGCCTGCGCGCGGCAGAACAGCGTCTTCGTGCACGTCGTCCATCTCGCCGCGCTGCTGCTGATCGCGGGGATGTGGGTGTTCTGCCGGCGAGAGTGGGCACGGCTGGGGAAGAGCGAGCCGGACGAGCGCCCCGGGCCCGAGCACCGCGCGCGCTTCATGGCGTTCACGGGGATGGTCGCGAACCCGTTCTTCGCGCTGATCGTGCTGGCGATGTGGCTGGCCACCGTCCTCTTCAGCCCCTGCTCCGCATGAGCGCGCGCCGCCTCCGCCTGGCCTGCCTGGCCGCGCTCGCGCTGGCCGCCGCGTGCGAGACCCGCGCGCGCGTGGACGACGCGCAGGCGATGCAGCTCACCCACGGCGGGCGGCCGGGGATGGGGCGGCGGTGGATGGAGCTCTACGGCTGCGGGGGATGCCACGTGGTCCCCGGCGTTCCCGGCGCGCGGGGGCGGGTGGGGCCGCCGCTGGACAACGTGGCCGCGCGCCTCTTCGTCGGCGGGGTGACGGAGAACAAGCCCGACAACCTGATCGCCTGGATCCAGGACCCGCAGCGGGTGGATTCGTCCACCGCGATGCCCAGGACCGGCGTCACCGAGCGCCAGGCCCGCGATATCGCCGCCTACCTCTACACGCTCGCGCACTGACGCGCCGGCCACGTTCGGCGGACATGTACGCGCGGAGGCGCGGAGGGGCGGCGACGCGCTTCCGCGCCTCCGCGTCTCCGCGTCTCCGCGTGAGATCATCGGGTCTGCCCCCCTCGACCAATGCGGCCCGTGGCTTGCCGCGCCTCGGCGGGCATGGACGGATCGATCTTCTTCCACGGCTTCGGCCCGCTGGGGCGTACGCTCCTGGTGGGCCTGATCTCGTACGCCACGCTCGTCGTCCTCCTGCGGCTCAGCGGCAAGCGCGCGATCTCGAAGATGAACATCTTCGATTTCGTCGTCGTGGTGGCCATCGGCTCCACGCTGGCCAACGTCATCACCACGCCGGACCTGGACCTGGCCGACGGGCTGGCGGCGCTTTTCGTCCTGGTGGCGGTGCAGCACCTGATCTCGTGGGCCACGGCGCACTCGCACCGGGTGGAGAAGTGGGTGAACGGCGAGCCCACGCTCCTCCTCTACCGCGGCCAGTGCATCGAGACGGTGATGAAGGCGCACCGGGTGACGAAGCAGGAGGTTCGCGCCGCCGTGCGCATGGCGGGGCTGTCGTCGCTCGACCACGCGCACGCCGTGGTGCTGGAGACCGACGGGGTGTTCAGCGTGATCGAGGAGGGCGGCGCGCTCTGCCGCAACGTGATGGTGGACGTCGCCGGCTACCCCCGCGACCTGGAGACCACCGACTGATTTTTCGCCTAACCTGATCCGCCGCTGGCCTGAATTGGACGGAGTTGACGGTTGAGGGCGGATGCTTTATGCTCCCTGCACGCCTTTCGAACCGGGGTGCTGCAGAGATGAACAAACGGGTCGTGACAACGGGACGGGGAGACGCGGTGCGGCGCTCTCCTGTGCGCAGGCCGTACGATCCGTCCGAGCGGAACTCCGAGTTCGCCCGAGGCATGCGCGAAGCCTACGAGCGCCTGCGGGCCGATCCAGTCGCCTGGGCCGACTGGATGGAGGAGTGCGCCTCGATCGATCTGCTCCTGGTTTCGCAGGAATACTGGGAAGAGCGGGAGCGCAGGCGTCTTCGGGCCCGAGAGGCGCAAGGTTCTTCCTCCTGAATCGGTCACCGCGCATCCTGGGGTCTTTTGTTGTCGGGCATCCATCACCGCCACCCTCGACCAGTGGAAATTCATGAGGAGCCGATCTCGCAGGCAGCGCGTGCATCCGCGTACGGGGGGGATCACACGTCTCCGTGCGCCCAACCAGCTGCGGGAGTGGGAGCTCGAGCGTCGGCGGTTTTTCGAGGATTACAACGCCGCGTACGACGGGTTGCGAGCCGATCCCGACGCGTGGAAGGAGGAGCTTCGCGAGCGAGCATCGTGGGACCCGATGCTGGTGTCGCCGGACGATCTCGCCGAGCTCGACTGATGCGCGTGCGGCCCTCACGCGGAGAAGTCTGGTTCGCCGATCTCCGGCCCGTACGTGGCCACGAGCAGGATGGAGTGCGGCCGGTGCTGGTTGTTTCCGACGACGCGATGAACCACGGCTCCAGCGACCTGGCGGTGGTGCTTCCGCTGACCACGAAGATTCGCGCCCATAGCTTTCGCGTCCCTGTCGTGCCACCGGAAGGTGGATTACGATCTATGAGCTTTGCGCTTTGTGACCAGATTCGCACCGTCGCGCACGCACGAATGGAGCGCAGACTAGGAAGCGTTTCCGCGCAAACGCTCGAGACGATCTCCTCCATCCTCTCGTTCCTGCTCGTGATCCGTCCCCGACGGCGGAGGCGCCGCCGCTGACGATCCTCGCCATCGCTGCTCGAACATCTCCACTCGAAGTTCGTCCCGCCCGGAAACCAGATCACCCCGCAGCACGTCCAATCTCCCGGCCGCGGCGCGGTCCGTGCTCCTCGCGGATTGTCAGAGGCGGCGGGGGCTGCGCGTTCCCGTGCAGGCCGGCGGCGCGGATCTTCCCGTGCCGCTTCGGGGTAAGCCCGCGGACCCCCTTCACCGGCCGATGACCCGCGGCCGGACGGGCGATGGAACGCTCGTCCGCTGGGACGAGCCTGCGCCGCCGCGCCGCGGCGCGCTCACGGAAGGACTCGATGCACGATCGCAACACGGCTCCGAAAACCGCACCCCGCAGGCGGGTGAAGCGCGCCGCGCTGGCGGCGCTGGTGCTGCCGGTGGTGGTGGGCGGCTTCATGCTGCAGAGCGCCATCTCCGAGAACGGCCAGCTCTTCCAGCAGGTGCTCACCCGCGTGGCCGCCTTCGGCGTGGACTCGGTGCCCGAGGACAGCCTGTACGCGCTGGCCGCCCGCGGCCTCCTGCGCCGCATCGGCGACCCGTACGCCGAGCTGTACTCGCCGCAGGAGCTGGCCGAGTTCCAGCGCGAGAACCTGCGCAACGGCTACGGCGGGATGGGGATGCTGGTGGAGCTGGTGCGCGACACCGCCACGGTGATGCGCGTCTACCCGCGCACCCCCGCCGAGGGCGCCGGCGTGCAGGTGGGCGACCGCATCGTGGAGGTCGACGGGCAGAAGGTCACCGGCATCGCGCTCGACAAGGTCACGTCCAGGCTGCTGGGGCCGCAGGGCACCACCGTCCGCGCGACCCTCGTCCGCCACGGCGTCGACCAGCCGATCCGCATCGAGGCGCGGCGGGCGGTGGTCCACGTTCCCGTGGTGCCCTACGCGCTGATGCTGCCCGACAACGTGGGCTACGTCCCCCTCGACCGCTTCAGCGAGAGCTCGGGCGAGGAGCTGGCGCGGGCCATCGAGGGCCTGCGCGCGCAGGGCGCCCGCGCGTTCGTGATCGACCTGCGCGGCAACGGCGGCGGCAGCCTGGAGCAGTCCATCCGCATCTCCAACCTGTTCCTGGAGAAGGGCGACGAGATCCTGCGCGTGGTGTACCGCAACGTCCCCACTGAGGTCTACCACGCCGAGGACCAGCCGCTGCTGACCCGCGAGCCGATCGTGGTGATGACCGACGAGGGGACCGCGTCGGCGTCGGAGATCGTGGCGGGCTCGCTGCAGGACCACGACCGCGCGGTGGTGGTGGGGACGACCTCCTTCGGCAAGGGGCTGGTGCAGGACCTCTTCCCGCTGGAAGGCGGGTGGGCGATGAAGCTGACCACCGGCAAGTGGTTCACCCCCAGCGGCCGCAGCATCCAGCGCCCGCGCAAGGTAAACCCCGACGGCACCTTCGCGCCCGAGGACACGCTGCCGCCCAGCGACTCGGCGCTGCGCGCGCGGCCGGTGTTCCACAGCGACGCGGGGCGGCCCGTGTACGGCGGCGGCGGCATCACCCCCGACGTGGTGGTGAAGGAGGACACGCTTTCCGGGCCCGAGCGGGCGCTGCTGCGCGCCCTCTCCACCCGGGCGACGGCGACCAACCAGGTGCTGAGCCAGTACACGCTGGAGCTGAAGGGCACGGTGCGGCCGGACTTCACCGTGCCCGCCGCGTGGCGCGAGGAGCTGTACCGCCGGCTGGAGCGCGAGGGGCTGCGCGTGGACCGCCGGACGTGGGACGCGGGGGCCACGGTCCTCGACCGGATGCTCGAGGGGCGCGTGGCCTCGCTGGCGTTCGGCGACTCGGCCTCGTTCCGCCGCGGCATCGGGCGCGACAAGCAGCTGCAGACCGCCATCACCGTGCTGCACGGCGCCAGCACGCAGGCCGAGGCGCTGGCGCACGCCGCCGCCGCGGCCCGCGCCACCCCGGCTCCCGAGGCCGGCCACACGGGCGCCTGATCGCCTGGCGAGCACCCTCTCCCCGATCCGCGGGAGAGGGTGCTCGTGCATTCGGAGTGCGCGTTCCCGCCCGGCGGGCGCGCGACCGGTTTCTCCACCGGGAACGGCCGTACGCGCCGTTCCCGTCCTTTCAACCCCGTGAAACGTCCGCAGACCGTGAGAACGCACGTACGCTCCGCCGGCGCGCTGGCCGCGGCACTCTCGCTGGCCGCCGCCGCGCCGGCGCTGGCCCAGGCGCCCCGCGGCGAGCTGCCGCTGAAGCGCGCGCCGCAGCCCACCACCTCCGCCATCACCCCCGCCGACGCCATGACGCGGGTGTACGTGCTGGCCGACGACTCGATGATGGGGCGCGAGGCGGGCACCGCCGGCAACGTGAAGGGCACCGACTACATCGCCCGCGAGGCGCGCCGCATGGGGCTGGAACCGGCGGGCGAGAACGGCACCTTCTTCCAGACCATCCCCCTGCGCCGCAAGGGCGTGGATCCCGCGTCGGCGCTGTCGATCAACGGCTCGCCGCTGCGGCTGGGCGAGGACTTCATCGCCATCCCCACCATCGAGAGCGTGTTCTCGTTCGGCGACAGCCTGCGCGCGAGCAACGTGCAGGTGGTGTACGGCGGGCGGCTGGGGACGCTGAACCTGATCAACCCCGCGCAGGCGGCGGGGAAGCTGGTGGTGTTCGACGCCGCGCAGGTGAACGGCGCGCGCAGCTGGCGGTTCTGGACCGGCGGCTCGTTCGACCGCTATGCCTCGTCGGCCGGCGTGGTGATCGCCGCGCTCGACGCGGTGCCGGAGAACATCCGCGGCTTCCTGGCCGAGCCGCAGGAGGCGCTGGTGGACCCGGCCGCGCCGCGGCGCCACGCCGCCTCGCCCGCCGGCCTCCTGGTGACCGTGGCCGCGGCCGAGCGGCTGCTGGGCAAGCCGCTCTCCGCCGCCGCGGTGGGCGACGCGGGGCGCACGGTGAGCGGCACCGTCTGGTTCGCCGACACGCCGTCGGCCTTCCCGGCGCGCAACGTGGTGGCCGTGCTGCGCGGGACCGACCCGCGGCTGCGCGGGCAGTACGTGGCCATCGGCGCGCACAACGACCACGTGGGCACCGCGCCCGAGGCGCTGGACCACGACTCGCTGCGCGTGTTCAACGGCGTCCTTCGCCGCGGCGGGCTCGAGGGCGAGGCGGCGCGCGCCACGCCGGCGCAGGAGGCGCAGATCCGCGCGCGCACCGACTCGCTGCGCCGCGCGCACGGCGGCGTCCGCCGCGACTCCATCTTCAACGGCGCCGACGACGACGCGTCGGGGACCACGGGCGTGCTGGAGATCGCCGAGTACCTGGCGGCGCACCGGCCGAAGCGCTCGGTGCTCTTCGTCTGGCACACGGGCGAGGAGAAGGGGCTGCTGGGCTCGCAGTGGTTCACCGAGCACCCGTCGGGCGGGATCGTGCGCGACTCGATCGTGGCCCAGCTGAACATGGACATGATCGGGCGCGGCGCGGCCACCGACGAGACGGGGGCCAGCAAGGACAGCGTGACCCTGCACGGCGGCCCCGGCTACGTGCAGCTGGTGGGCTCGCGGCGGCTGTCGACGCAGCTGGGCGACCTGGTGGAGGAGGTGAACCGCACGGGGAACCACGGGCTGGCCTTCGACTACGCGCTCGACGCCAACCGCCACCCGGCCAACATCTACTGCCGGAGCGACCACTACAACTACGCGCGCTGGGGGATCCCGATCACCTTCTTCACCACCGGCGGGCACCAGGACTACCACATGCTCACCGATGAGCCGGAGTACATAGACTACGACAAGCTGGTGCAGGTGTCGCGGTTCGTGGCCGACGTGGCGGAGCACATCGCCAACCGCCCCGACCGGCTGGTGGTCGACAAGCCGAAGCCCGATCCGCACGGGGACTGCTCGCAGTAACCGCAGGGGCTAGGGGATAGGGGACAGAGGACAGCACGAACTGATTCCCGGGGATTCGATTCGCCCCGGCGGCTGGAGTTTCCGGCCGCCGGGGCGATTCGTATCATCCCCTCACATTTTCGCACGGGCGCCTGAAGGCGCGGCTGGAACATTGGGAAGCCTCGCAAACCGCGCGAGGCTCGCACCGCACGATCGCCAGCCTGCGCAGCAGGCTTCCCAATGTTCCAGCCGCGGGTTTACCCGCCCGTCCAATCCCGTGGAATGCGCGCGGGATTTCGGATCACGACTCAAGAGAGAGATGGCCGGCGTGGCGGAGGAACGCGAGTACCTGCTGGGGACGGACGACGACGAGCTGGCGCGGCTCGGGTTCCAGCACCAGCTCTGGGCGGGCGAGGCGGCTTCGGCGTGGACGCGCGCGGGCTTCGGGCCCGGGCAGACGCTGCTGGACGTCGGATGCGGGCCGGGGTATGCGACGCTCGACCTGGCGCGGCTCGTCGGACCCGCGGGGCGCGTGCACGGCGTGGACGTGTCCGCGCGCTTCGTGGCGCACCTCCGCGCGCGGGCCGCGGCACTCGGCGCGCGCAACGTCACCGCCGAGGTGCTGGACCTCACCGCCGACGATCTTCCCGCGGAGTCGTTCGACGGCGCGTACGCGCGGTGGGTGCTTTGCTTCGTGGGCGACCCGGCGGCGGTGGTGCGGCGCGTGGCCACGGCGCTGAGGCCCGGCGCCGCGTTCGTGGTGTGGGACTACATGAAGTACGGCGGGCTGGCGATGAGCCCCGGCGACCCCGCGTTCGACCGCGTGTTCGCGGCGATGGAGGCGTCGTGGCGCGCCACCGGCGGCGACGGCGACGTGTGCCGGCGCGTGCCCCGGATGATGATCGACGCAGGGCTCGACGTGGTGCACATCGAGCCCTGCGTGCGCCCCGCGCGGCCGGGCGACCCGCTCTGGCAGTGGCCGCGCACCTTCTACAGCAACTTCCTGCCGATCCTGGTCCGCGGCGGCTTCATCACCCAGGCCGACGCCGACGCGTTCGACGCCGCCTGGGCCAAGCGCGAGCGCGACCCCGCCGCCTTCTTCTCCACCCCCATCCAGGCGACAGTCATCGGGGTGAAGCGATAGCGCGGGCGACGGAGATTGGCGTGGCGTCGCCGATCTTCCCCCCACCCCCGGCCCCTCCCCCACGAGGGGGGAGGGATGGGGGAGGGGAGACCTCAGCGCGGTACTCGACAGCCGCGCTGAGTTCTCCCCCGCTCCCGCGCAGCGGGGGAGGGGGTCGGGGGGAGGGGGCAACTGCGGCGGCACGAGCGCTTTCCGCCTGCGCCGATGAATTCCCACTGAACGGCACGCATACACGGGCGTCGGGATTGCGTACGCATCCGGCGCCGGTTCTCTTCTCCCGCCATGCGTATCGTGCTGCAGCGCGTCTCGCGCGCGAAGGTGACGGTGGACGGCCGCGTGACCGGCGAGATCGGGGGCGGGCTGCTCCTGCTCGCCGGCTTCACCGAGGGCGACACGGACGAAGCGCTCGCGTGGATGGCGAAGAAGCTCGTGCAGCTCCGCATCTTCCCCGACGACGAGGGAAAGATGAACCGCTCGGTGGAGGATGCCGGCGGCGGCATCCTGGTCGTCAGCCAGTTCACCCTCTACGGCGACGCGCGCAAGGGGAACCGGCCGAGCTTCATCGACGCGGCCCGGCCGGAGATCGCCATCCCCCTGTACGAGCGGTTCGTGGAGATGCTGCGCGCCACCGGCCGCCCCGTGGCCACCGGCGCGTTCGGCGCGATGATGGACGTGGAACTGGTGAACGACGGCCCCGTGACGCTGATCCTGGAACGGTAGATGACGGATCCCAACACCCCGCCCCCCATCGTGCTGGCCTCGCAGTCTCCGCGGCGGGCGGAGCTGATCGCGCGGCTGGGGCTCGACTTCGACATCGTGCCTGCCGACATCGACGAGAGCTACCGCGAGGGCGAGATGCCGCCCGAGCACGCCGAGCGCCTCTCGCGCGAGAAGGCGGAGACGATCGCGCGGACGCACCCGCACGCGCTCGTCGTCGGCTCCGACACCATCGTGGTGATCGACGGCGCGGTACTGGGCAAGCCGCGCGACCGCGACAAGGCGGTGGAGATGCTGATGCGGCTCTCCGGCCGCGACCACGAGGTGTGCACCGGAATCGCCGTGGCGATGGACGGGCGCGTGGAGAGCGGGCTGGAGCGCGTGCGCGTGCGCTTCCGCGCGCTCGACCGCCGCGCGTGCGAGGAGTACGTCGCGACGGGCGAGCCGATGGACAAGGCCGGCGCGTACGGCATCCAGGGCTTCGGCAGCGCCATCGTCGAGAGCATCGAGGGCGACTACTTCGCGGTGATGGGCCTTCCCGTCGTCCGCATGCTCACGCTGATCGAGCGCTTCGGCTGGCGGTACGGCTTCGGGACGCTCGAGCGGGCGTAGCGGCTGGCATCCGGACAGGCGGGTGAACCCGCGGCTGGAACATTGGAAAGCCTCGCAAACTGCGCGAGGCTTCATGACGGCGCGGTCCTCGGCATCGACCGCGATGTCCGGCTCGCAGCCTGCGTAGCAGGCTTCTCAATGTTCCAGCCGCGCGTTTACGCGCCCGTCGAAGATCATGGCTGACGCCACATATCCCTGCCCCTGCTGCGGCTATCTCGTCTTCTCCGAGCCACCGGGATCGTACGACATCTGCCCGATCTGCTACTGGGAGGACGACGCGCTGCAACTGGAATTCGCCACCACGCTGGCCGGCGGCGCGAACCACACGACGCTCGGCGAGGCGCAGGCGAATTTCGAGCGCTTCGGCGCGTGCGAGGAGCGCCTGGCGCCGCACTGCCGCCCGCCCGGCGACACGCCACGCGACCCGGCCTGGCGTCCGGTCGATCCCGCGCGCGACCGGTTCGAGGACTTCGAGTCGCCGGAGGGCGTCCGCGCGCCTCGCGATCTCGATGCGCTCTACTACTGGCGTCCGTCGTTCCGGCTGCGGCGCGATCCATCACCCACCTGAAACGGGCTCACGCGGATGATCCTCGCCATCGACCAGGGGACGACGGGCACCACCTGCCTGGTGATCGACCGCGATGGGCAGGTGCGCGGCCGCGCCTACAGCGAGTTCACCCAGCACTTCCCCCGCCCCGGCTGGGTGGAGCACGACGCGGCCGAGATCTGGGACGTCACCCGCCGCGTCGCCAAGGTCGCCGCGGCGCACGCAGGGACGAGCATCGACCGGCTGACGGGAATCGGGATCACCAACCAGCGCGAGACGATCGTGCTTTGGGACCGGGAGACGGGCGAGCCGGTGCATCACGCGCTGGTCTGGCAGGACGGCCGGACGGCCGATCTTTGTCGGCGGATGAAGGAGGACGGTCGCGAGGACGACGTCCGCGCGCGCACCGGGCTGGTCATCGACCCCTACTTCTCCGCCACCAAGCTGGCGTGGCTGCTGGACAACGTCCCCGGTGCGCGGGCCCGCGCCGAGGCGGGCGAGCTGGCGGCGGGGACGATCGATAGCTGGCTGGTCTGGAAGATGACCGGCGGGCGCCTCCACCTCACCGACCGCACCAACGCCAGCCGCACCCTCCTCTACTCGCTCGACGGCGACGCGTGGGATCCCGCGCTGCTGAACCTGTTCGGCATCCCCGCCGCGGTGCTGCCGGAGATCCGCGCGTCGTCCGACGTCTACGGCGCCACCGACGGCGCGGCGTTCGAGGGCGAGGCGCCGGTGGCGGGGATCGCGGGCGACCAGCAGGCGGCGCTCTACGGCCACGCCTGCTGGACCGCGGGGGAGGGGAAGAACACGTACGGTACCGGCGCCTTCCTCCTCGTCCACACCGGCGATCAGCGCGTCCCCAGCCGGCACGGGATGCTGACCACCTCGGCGTGCGGGCCGCGCGGCGAGCGGGCGTTCGCGCTGGAGGGCTCCATCTTCATCGCCGGCGCGGCGGTACAGTGGCTGCGTGACGGGCTGGGCATCCTGCGCGACGCGGCGGAGACGGAGGCGCTGGCGCGGTCGCTGGATTCGAACGACGGCGTCTACTTCGTTCCCGCGTTCACCGGGCTGGGCGCGCCGCACTGGGAGCCGCGCGCGCGGGGGACGCTGTTCGGGCTCACCCGCGGCGCCACGCGCGCGCACCTGGCCCGCGCCGCGCTCGAGGCCATGGCCTTCTCCACCCACGACGTGGTGGAGGCGATGGAGGGCGATGCGGGCGTGCGCATGCCCGAGCTGCGCGTGGACGGCGGCGCGGCGGCCAACGACTGGCTGATGCAGTTCCAGGCCGACGTGCTCGGCATCCCCGTGCGCCGCCCGTCGCTGGTGGAGATGACGGCGCGCGGCGCGGCGGGCCTCGCCGGTCTCGCGGTGAGATTCTGGCAGACGCCGGAGGAGTTCGCCGCGGCGCGGCCGGACGAGGCGGTGTTCGCGCCGACGATGGACGACGAGGAGCGGGCGGCGGCGCTCGCGGGATGGCGGCGCGCGGTGGATGCCGCGTCCGCGTGGGCCACGGGAGGGGGATGACGATGGACAAGCTGCTGCTCTGCCTCTGCTTCTCGCTCAACGCCCCCGGCGGCGACGCACCGAAGCAGCCGCGCGACCGCCTGTTCGGCGAGGACAAGTTCCAGCACTTCTTCGTCTCCTTCATCGCCACCAGCCTGGCGGCGGGCGGGGCGCGGCTGGCGGGCGCCGACCACCGCACCAGCCTCTACGTCGGCGCGGGGACGGGCGCGGCGATCGGCGTGGCCAAGGAGCTGATGGACGCGCGCAACCCGGACGAGACGGCGTCGGTGCTGGACCTGGCGTGGGACCTGGGCGGCGTCGGGTTCGCCACCGCCGTGGCCGCCCAGGCGAAGTAGCGGAGGGAAGGCTGCAGGTGCGGCAGATGCGCAACTGCATGGTTTCCCATATATTTGTCTGCGTTTCCCACCAGGCGCGCGCCGATGCGGAGATCGGCGCGCGATTTCTCGCATCTGGGAGTGACGGAGATGTATCAGTCGGAGCTACCGGGAATTCCGGAGGTGCCGGCGCGGCTGGTGTTCATGGGCGGCGCGGCGAGCGAGGCGCGGGCGCGCGTGCTGGAGCGGAGCGGCCGCTGGCGGCGCGCGCAGGTGCTGAAAGACCTGGCGCTGCTCCTTCTGATCCCGGTGGTGGTCTTCATTCCGCCGCACTTCCCGTGGCCCATCATCGTGCTGCTGGTGGCGGTCTTCCGCGCCTTCAACCACCTGCGCGAGCACCGCACGCTGCTGTCGCTCCACGGCGCGTGCCCCAAGTGCGGCACGGTGCAGAGCTTCACCGAGGTAGGTCGGATGCACAATCCGCACAAGGTCACCTGCGCCAACTGCCGCTGGGACTCGTACGTCGAGGTCGCCCGCGCCAGCCAGGCCACGTAGCCGCACGACGCCGCTTCGAATCTGCAATCGCGGATGCCCGGGCGGCACCCGGGGAATCCATCGCATGCGTCCGAGCGACAGGCGGAGCGTGGCTTATGAGCCGGCCACAGATTCCTCAGGCGCCACGTCTTTGGCACGGAGGGACAGGGCGGCGCAGCGCCTTCGGAATGACAGGCTCAGGCTTTTCCTCCCATGCACGACGCTGCCCTGAAACACCCCGCCGGGCGGCGCCGTAGGACTCCTCGCCCCAATCGTCCTTCTTCAACCCTCCCCGGGATCGTCGCTCATGGATCCGAAAGACGCGGTGATGTTCGTGATGATGTTCATCGTCTTCGGCGTTCCCGCGCTGGCGATCACCGCGCGGCTGATCATGAAGCCGATGGTGGATTCCATCATCCGCCTGCGCGAGAGCTCGGCCGCGGTGAACGACGGCCTCGTCGAGCGCCGCATGCTGCAGCTGGAGGACGACGTCTCGCAGCTCCGCGCCAGCGTGGCCGAGCTGGAGGAGACCGTCGCCTTCCAGCAGAAGCTGCTCACCGCGGGCGAGCCGGCCCTCTCCTCGCCGGCGCGGTAGGCGCCGGAGCCGTCCAGGCGAGACGGCGGACGCCCGGACGTAGCCGCGCTCGCCAGTGGCCGGAGATCGTCTCTCCGGCCACAAGTCGTTTCTGCAGACAGGTTTGGATCGATCCTGGGAGATGCGGAACGAGCGATGCGGCGACTTCGCCTCGTCGCGATCGAGCACGTCCGATCGAATATGTCAAAGAAGTTGTTGACAAACTATGGGAAGATGTCGTAGCGTTATCTCCAGCCACCAACCGAGCGGAGGAGTGAGATGGGCGGCGAGAAGCAGGAGCTGGAGGGGCCCGACCTCACCGAGGGCGTGCCGCTGGACGAGCTGGGGGAGGGCGCGATCCTCACCGGCCACGCGAACGGCGAGGCGGTGGTCGTGGTCCGCGCGGGCGGCGAGGTGTTCGCGCTGGACGCCAACTGCACGCACTACGGCGTGCCGCTGGGCGGCGGGATCGTGGTGGACGGAACCATCCGCTGCCCCGCGCACCACTCGCGCTTCGACCTGCGCACCGGCGAGGCGGTCGCCGCGCCGGCGCTGCGCTCGACGGGGTGCTGGAACGTCGAGACGCGCGACGGCCGCGTCTTCGTCACCGGTAAGCGCGAAGCGGCGCCGGCGGCGAGGAAGCACGCCGCGGCGCCGGAGTCCGTTGTCATCGTCGGCGCGGGCGCGGCGGGGAGCGCGTGCGCGGAGATGCTGCGCCGGCAGGGCTACGACGGTCCGGTGACGATGATCGACGCCACCACCGACGGACCCGTCGACCGGCCGAACCTGTCGAAGGACTACCTGGCCGGGAACGCGCCCGAGGAGTGGATCCCCCTCTTCCCGCCCGAGTGGTATGCCGAGAACCGCGTCGACCTCGCGCTCGGCTCGCGGGTGATCGGGATCGACCCGGCCAAGCGGCGCGTGCGGCTGATGAACGGCAAGGCGTACACGTACGGCGCGCTCCTCATCGCCACCGGCTCCGAGCCGGTGCGCCTGCCGCTCTCGCAGCGCGACATCCCGCACCTGTTCTATCTGCGCACGCTGGCGGACAGCCGCGCCATCATCGGCGCGGCAAGCAAGGAGAAGCGCGCCGTCGTGGTCGGCAGCAGCTTCATCGGGCTGGAGGTGGCGGCGTCGCTGCGGACGCGCGGGCTCGACGTCACCGTGGTCAGCCAGGAGGGGCTGCCGCTGGGCAACATCCTGGGGCCGGAGCTCGGCTGGTCCATCCAGCGCCTGCACGAGGACCACGGGGTGAAGTTCCACCTGAAGGACGGCGTGCAGGGGATCGACGGACACACGGTGGCGCTGAAGAGCGGGCCGTCGCTGGAGGCGGACCTCGTGGTGGTGGGGATCGGGGTGCGGCCGGGGGTGGCACTGGGGCAGTGGGCGGGGCTGCAGGTGGAGGGCGGGATCGTGGTCGACGAGCAGCTGCAGACCAGCGCGCCGGGGATCTGGGCGGCGGGCGACGTGTGCCGCTGGCCGGACCCGTGGACGGGGCAGCGCATCCGCAGCGAGCACTGGGTGGTCGGCCAGCGCCAGGGGCAGACCGTCGCGCGCAACATGCTGGGCGCCAGCGAGCGGTTCAACGCGGCGCCGTTCTTCTGGAGCGCGCACTACGACGTGACCATCAACTATGTGGGCCACGCCGAGAAGTGGGACGCCATCGAGCTCGACGGCGAGCCGCGCGAGCACGACTGCACCGCGGTCTATCGCAAGGGCGGAAAGCCGCTGGCCATCGCCACCATCTCGCGCGACCGCCAGAGCCTGCGCGCCGAGGCGGGGATCGAGGCGGGCGACCTGGCCGCCGTCGAGGCGGCGATTCGCGGCGGGGCGGGAGCGGGGGTGGGGTAGGATTCGGCGCCGGGAGGATGGTGCTCGCACGGCCGCCGGCTCTCCCCACCCCGGCCCCTCCCCCACGAGGGGGGAGGGATGGGGGAGGGGAGACCTCAGCGCGGGGACGGGCTTCAGTTCACGCGCTTAGTTCTCCCCCGCCCCTGCGCAGCGGGGGAGGGGGCTGGGGGGAGGGGGCCGCCCGCGGCCGCGCGGATGCCTGCCTGTCCGCTCGTCGATCACCCTGGTTTGCGGTGACGGGCGATGGTGGAGGGATGCGTCCAGATCTGTATTCGTTTGAACGACTTACCGAGAAAGAGAGAGGCACGATGGCGATCGGCACCGGCGCGGCGGAACGGCTGGACGAGGGCGATGAGCTGCGCGTGCGGCGCATCCATCATGCGGACGCGGCGCAGGACGAACTGGCGGCGCTCGTTCGCCGGCAGCTCGGACTCCTGGGCGAGGACGCGGACCGCGAGGGGCTGCTGCGAACCCCCGAGCGCGTCGCCAAGTCGCTCGCGGCACTCACCAGCGGCTACGCCACCGACGTGCGCGACGTCGTCGGCCAGGGCGTGTTCGAGGAAGACTCTGACCAGATGGTGATGGTGCGCGACATCGAGATGTACTCGCTGTGCGAGCACCATCTCCTCCCCTTCTTCGGCACGGTGCACGTGGCCTACGTGCCCGACGGCAAGATCATCGGGCTGAGCAAGCTGCCGCGCATCGTGGAGGTGTTCGCGCGGCGGCTGCAGGTGCAGGAGCGGCTGACGCAGCAGATCGCCGACGCCATCTGCGACGTGCTGCAGCCGCGCGGCGTGGGCGTGGTGATCGAGGCCGCGCACCTGTGCATGATGATGCGCGGGGTGGAGAAGCAGAACTCGTCCACCATCACCAGCGCGCTCCGTGGCGTGTTCCGCGACGACGCCCGCACCCGCGAGGAGTTCCTGCGCCTGGCGCACCGGTAGCATCATCCCCCTGAGGGATTCCGCTTCGTCGAAGATCGAGGGCCGGCGCGCGCGCCGGCCCTCGCCGTATCCCCGATATGCGCGCGTGTGGGCCGTCGGGACGTCCGGCGCCGTACCACGCGGGCCAAGAAGCTCCAAGCGGGTCACCCGCGAGACCCCGGGGAGGGCACCGCGATTGCGTGCGATACAGTCCGGGCGGCGCCTTCCGCGCCGAGGCCGGACACGGGGACAGGACTGGACGGATGCGGCGGCGCGTTGCGGCGGCGTTGGCGGCGGGGTGCATCATCGGCGCGGCGGCCGGCCTGGGCGCGTTCACCTTCGTCTACGCGCGGGGCGCGTCGTACCTGACCAACGATCCCGGCGCCTGCGCCAACTGCCACGTGATGCGCGAGCATTTCTCCGCGTGGCAGCGCTCCAGCCATCACAACGTCGCTGTGTGCAACGACTGCCACGCGCCGCACAACCTCGCGGGGAAGTACTACACCAAGGGGCTGAACGGCTTCTGGCACTCGTTCTACTTCACCTCGGGCACCTACCCGTATCCCCTGCGGATGACCGCGCGCAACCGCCGGGTGACCGAGGGCGCCTGCCGCCACTGCCACGAGGAGATCACCGACGCCATCGAGCACGGGGCGGGCGGCCGCGCGCCCGACGGCGTCGGCGGCACCGAAGAGCGGCTGGCGTGCACGCGCTGCCATAGCGACGTGGGCCACTGGGTCCGCTGACGGGCCGCCGATCTCCCACCCGATCCGGGGCATGACCATGACCGATCCGCCGCCTCCCGCTCCCGGTCCCGCGCCGCGCCGCTCGCGCTTCGCGTCCGGCCGCTGGATCGTGCTGGCCGCCGTGGCCGCCGGCCTGCTGACCGTCGGCCTGGCCGCGCTCCTGACCAACATCTTCCAGCGCAAGCAGGAGGCGCGGAACCCGTTCTACCGCGTGGTGGAGCTGAACGACACCATCACCGACCCGGCGGTGTGGGGAAAGAACTTCCCGCTGCAGTACGACGGCTACCGCCGCACGGTGGACCAGGTGCGCACCCGCTACGGCGGCAGCGAGGCCGTGCCCCGCGACCCCACGGCGGCCGATCCGCGCGCGGTGACGGCGCAGTCGCGGCTGGAGGAGGACCCCCGGCTGCGCGAGCTGTGGGCCGGCTACGCCTTCGCCCGCGACTTCCGCGAGGAGCGCGGCCACGCCTACATGCTCGAGGACCAGCTCTTCACCGAGCGCCAGCAGGCCGCGAAGCAGCCGGGGACCTGCCTGCACTGCCACGCCTCCGTCTACGTCCCCTACAAGCGGCTGGGCGGCGGCGACCTGATCCGCGGGTTCGAGCGGATGAACCCCATGCCGTACGCCGAGGCACGGCGGTACGTCCGCCACCCCGTCTCCTGCATCGACTGCCACGACCCGGAGACGATGCAGCTGCGCGTGACGCGCCCCGGCTTCATCGAGGGGATCCGCGCCCTCAGGGCCAGCCAGGGCGTGCAGGACTACGACGTGAACACCATGGCCACGCGGCAGGAGATGCGCACCTTCGTCTGCGGCCAGTGCCACGTGGAGTACTACTTCCGCGGCCCGGAGAAGCGGCTGACCTACCCGTGGGACCGCGGCATCACGGCGGACAGCATCCTGGCGTACTACGAGGCCAACGGGCACAGGGACTGGGTGCACCAGGTGAGCGGCGCGCCGGTGCTGAAGGCGCAGCACCCCGAGTTCGAGCTGTACAACCAGGGGATCCACGCGCGCTCGGGCGTGGCGTGCGCCGACTGCCACATGCCGTACCAGCGGGTGGGGGCGACGAAGATCAGCGACCACCACGTGCGCAGCCCGCTGCTGAACCTCAACCGCGCCTGCCAGACCTGCCACCACTTCAGCGAGGACGAGCTGCGCGAGCGGGTGCACACGATCCAGGACCGAACCTGGCAGATGCGCAACATCGCGCTGGACGCGGTCTTGGACCTCACGCGCGGGATCGCGGCGGCGCAGCGCGGGGGCGCGCCGGCCGCGCGGCTGGACGCGGCGCGACACTTTCAGCGCCGCGCGCAATTCCTGGTGGACTTCATCGAGGCGGAGAACTCGATGGGCTTCCACGCCGACCAGGAGGCCGCGCGCATCCTGGCGCTCTCGATCAACGAGTCGCGCCTGGGCCAGGCGGCGCTGCGCGGCGAGGCGGCCACCGTCACCCGCCGTCCCGCGCCGCCGCAGCTGGTGACGCCGTCGGGGGTGACGCAGCACGGCGGCTCGCGCTGACGCGGCGCGATCCCCATCTCCGCTCCGAACGAGCCTGCGCGCGATCGATCGTGCGCAGGCTCTTGCATGCAGGTCTCCGTCTCGGCATCGTCTTCGGCACCCCCACCGCGCCGGTCCGGCTTCCCGGTTCACGCCGAGGATTGCGCTCTCGCCGGCGCTCGCCATCTCCAGCCACGAGACGAGGACGGTTGCCCATGAAGAAGCTGATGCTCGACCCGGCCGACCTGCGGGTGGAATCCTTCGCCGCCGCCGACCACCCCGCCGGGCGCGGCACCGTCGCGGCCGCCGGTGCCGTGGACGCGGCCTGGATCGGCGGCGACACGGCCAAGCCCGACTGCGACGCGTCCGGCGCCGGCAGCTGCGGCTACACCTTCTGCGGCGACGACACCTGCGACACCTGCGATTGGAACACCTACTGCGGGCACAGCTGCATCCTCGTCTGCGACGGCGCCGCGACGGCCTGAGTCTGTAAACAGAAAGGGTCTCACGCAGAGGGCGCAGAGGACGCAGAGAACTCTCTCTGCGTCCTCTGCGCCCTCTGCGTGAGACCTGTTCTTCCCGCTTTGTTGAAGGTATTGCGGTGCTTCGGGAGGTTGGACGAGCACCTCGCCTCAGCTCACGACCGGCGCCGGCTGCGGGAGCTCGGCCGGCAGCGGCACCGCGACGGGCGGGGCGGCGGCGCTCGCGCAGCCGTTGCGCACCAGCGCCACGTCCGCGGAGCGGGCGTACTCGACGTAGTCCGTGTAGAGCAGGTTGGCGACGCTCCCGTACGCGTTGGCGCCCTCGCTCGCGAGCTGCGGGCCCAGGGACGCGTTGGCCTCGCGCGAGAACGGCCACACCGCCGTGACGGGAGTGAGCGTCCACGAGAGGAGGAAGAGGTCGCACGGCGTCTTACCGTCCCGGCAGATGCCGGTGAACTCCGCGAACCGGAGAAGCTGCCCCTGCGGCACCACCACCGGACATGCGCGATTGCCGTTCCCCGGGACCAGGTCCGTCCCGGCGATCATCGTGCCCAGGTCGATGGTGTTGGAGTAGACGTCGAAGACGGTCAGGTCACCCGTGTCGGCGTCGGAGTCGCACCAGTCGCGGTACCTGCGGATGGCGCCGGCCGGGATGGTGGACGGCGGCGAGTAGGTCGAATCCTGCAGCACCACGCAGTTCCCACCCGGCTCCAGCAGCTTGGAAAGGGTGGCGGCGCCCAGGCGGGTTCCCGCCGAGGGGATGCCGGGGCGGATCCAGGTGGAGAGCGCCTCGTAGACCTGCTTGAAGAACGCGTCGTACACGCTCTGGCTGGTGAAGTCCTGGAAGTGCGAGAACTTGAGCAGCACCAGCTCGGCGTGGCCCTGCATGAATCCGGCGATCTGCGCGAGGACGTCGGACAGCGGCGGACCCCAGATGGTGACGGTGCCGTTGCCGTGGTAGAGGTAGAAGGTCCCGTCCTTGTCCGCCGGACGCAGGTCGAACCAGCGCACGCCGTCGCGAAGCTGCGAGCCGACGTCGAGGTCCTGCGTCTTCCCGGCCAGCGCGGACTCGGGATACATCGCCGCGTCGTGGCTCGCCGGGAGCACCAGCCGGTTCAGCGGCGTTGCGCCCAGCACGGCCAGGTACTGCTGCATCCAGCTCGCGCGGTCGAAGTACAGCGACGCCGTGGCGAACAGGTCGGAGGACCACTCGGAGGTGTGGACCTGCACCGCCGCGCCACCGCGGAACGCCACCGACGGAGCCACGCCGTCGTCGAAGTAGTGGCTCGGGTTCCCCGTCTGCAGCCAGTCCGTCCACGTGAGCGTGCTGCCGACGAGCTGCCCCAGCCGCTGGTACACGGAGCTCCCGCCAGACCCGGTGTGCGTCTCGACGACGAAGCCGTCGTCGCCGAGCGCCACGGTCGGCCGCGTGCCCGAGTCGTACTGCCCGTGCGCCGTCCACGTGATGGTGTTGTCGGCATTGAGCTGCCCGGCCCAGTACCACAGGTCCCCCAGGCCGGATTCGTGCACCTCCAGCACCTGTCCCGAGGCGTTGATCGCGACCGACGGGTTGTAGCCGTCGTCGGGGCCGTCGTCCGGGTTGAAGTTCACGGGCCCGTGCCCGGTCCAGTTGATCGAGTCGTCCTTCACCTGGCCCACCCAGTACCACAGCTCGCCGATGCCGGAGTCGTGCACCTCCACCACGTGCCCCGCGTTGTCGATGGCGATGCCCGGGGTGATGCCGCCGTTGTCGCCGCTGTAGCCGATCTTGTCGTGCCCGCTCCACGTCACGTCGCCGTCCTTCACCTGGCCCACCCAGTACCACAGCGTGACGTCGCCCGAGTCGTGCGCCTCCACCACCACGCCGCTGTCGTTCACGGCCACGGAGGGGTGGTGGCCGTCGTCGTCGTTGATGGTGCCGTGTCCCGTCCACGTGATCTCCGAGCCCACCACGTGGCCGCAGTTGTACCACAGCGTGGTGAACCATCCGTCGGATTCGTGCACCTCCACCACCTGGTTGGAGCGGTTGATCGCCACGGCGGGGTCGTCGCCGGTGTCGTAGCGGTCGTTGGCGATGCCGAAGAACACGTTGTTCATGGAGCCCTGCCCTGGCCGGGGGTTGGCCTGAGGAGCCGTGCGTCCGGGTGGCGCACGGAAAACGCGGGGTGCACTGGAAGCGCTGGAGGAAGGACCGCCGCCGACCCGCGATGCGGGGGGTCCGTACGTTGCCGCGTCGCGCCGGGAGACGCAAGGAAAACCTGAGGCGCCCCGCCGGGGCGGCAGAACGGAAAAGTCTCACGCAGAGGGCGCAGAGGACGCAGAGAACTCACTCTGCGTCCTCTGCGTCCTCTGCGTGAGACTTTCTTTTCTGGATGTCGCGATGGCTACTGGAGGTGGGCGATGGCGATGCGGAGCGACGAGGACGGCGCGCCGCCGTCGAGCGACTGCAGGCTGAGCACCTGCGCCTTCGCCTGCGTCCCCGACAGCTCCACGTAGATCACGCCGCCGCCCACGATCTCGGGAAACGCGGCGGTGAAGTTGCCGAACCCGGTGGCCCACGGCTGCGCGGGATACGCGCGGACGTAGGTGCCCGGGTCGTCGGCGTGCAGCCCCGCGAAGATGCTGGCCAGGTTCCAGGTGGCGAAGCGCAGGTCAGGGTCGCTCCCCGGCACCCCGGGGTAGTCGTCGGCGAAGAGCGACAGCGCCCACCCGCCCAGCAGCCGCTCGATCGGCACCCCGGCGCGCGCGGACAGGTTCTCGGTGCCGTACGTCGTCGCCTCGTTCAGCGCGCGCAGGAAGCTGGCGTCGGAGGAGGCATAGCGGTCGGACGCGAAGCGCACCAGCGACCACGAGGCGCCGTAGAACACCGCCTCGTTGTCCCACGCCGTCCGGCCGAACGGCGAGTAGACGCGCGGGTCCGTCAGGAACGAGCTCAGGCTCGCGAAGTGCGGCGCCATCGTCCGCGTGGGGCGGTTGGGGGTGGCGGACAGGCACGCCGCGTCGGTGAAGCGCCAGTCGCAGTACAGCCCGTTCGGCCAGTCTCCCCCGCCATACCCCGTGTCGGCCTTCCATTCCGCGCCGTAGACGTAGATCCGCGACCACAGCTCCTCGGCGTGGCGCGCGGTGCCCTCCTCCAGCCACGACGCCTCCAGCGTGGGCGCGCCGTTGGCCACCCGCGCGGCGATGGACGCCACGTGCTTGGCCTCGTGCACCAGCACCGTGCGCACCTCGTGGTACCAGCGCTCGGGGGTGTACGCGGAGTATCCCGACGAGGCGATGCCCGGCTGGTTGAAGTAGACGTACTCGCCGAAGTTGCTGGCGCCGTTCACCGGGTTGTCCGCGGCGCCGTCGTTGGGGAACTGGTCGCAGGAGGTGACGAAGCCCGCCAGCCCGCCGAACACCGAGCCGAACAGCGGGGTGGAGACGGCGATCAGCACGCCGTCGTGGTCGGTGTTCGAGTCGCGCCGCAGCGGGTCGCCGAAGCTGGAGCGCACGATGGGCTCCAGCTGCGCGTTGTAGACGTCGCCCAGCTGCTGCCAGTACGCGGCCATGGCGGGGTTCGACGCCGCCTTCAGCGACGAGGGGGTGGCGTCATCCTCGTAGATGGCCAGCTTCCCCGCGTAGTAGACGCGCGTGGCGGAGACGGGATACCAGTGCGTGCAGATGCTGGTGGCGTTGCGGTCGGGGACGCGGATCATCCGGTGCAGCGGCGGCGTGTCGGAGACCGACGCCAGCGCGGCCCGCGGGCGCGCCGACCGGCCAAAGCGCCGCATCAGCGCCTCGTACGCCCTCCGATTCTTCTCCAGCACGTCCAGGTGCCCGAGCTCCGCGCGGGCCCGGGCCGCGCGCGCGGCGGCGCCGTCGAGCGACGCGCCACCGCCCAGCCGCGGCCGCTCGGCGGCGAGCCGGTCGCGCCCGGGGACGGCGGGATTGGCGATCTCCCCGCCCGGCTGCAGCCCGGCCACCTGGAAGGCGGTGACGCTGGTGGGCGACGGGTCGACGTCGTACACCGCCACCACGTAGCGGCTGGCGGCGCCCGTCGCGGTCAGCTCGTTGCAGCGCGCGTCGGCGGCGTCCGTCAGCACCAGGCTCTGCCCGGCGGCGAGCGTGCGCTTCGGCGCCAGCATCGTCGCGCTCGCCGGTGCGCCGGCGATCCCCCGTGCCGTCACCGCCACCGCGGCCGTGCCCGACGGGGCGCAGGGGACGGTCACCTGCAGCACGCTGGTGCCGCCGCCGGTCACCGTCGCCGCCGCCCCGCCGATCGTCACCGTGTTCTGCTGGGGGTCGGCCGCGAAGTTGGCGCCGACTATGGTGGCCGTGGAGCCGGGCTGCAGCGTGCTGGGAAGGATGCCGTCGATCGAGGGCACCGCGCTGTCCAGCGTTCCCTCCGGGTGCGCGGTCGCGACGTAGAGGGTGAAGCTGAACGTCTCCACCGTCGCCGGCATCTGCAGGATCCACGTCTTCGGCGCCGAGGTCTCGCCGGGGGAGAGGATGCCGTCCTCGCCCAGATCAGGCTGGAGATTCCCGTCGATCTCGCCGCCGTACTGGAAGTAGGGCTGCCCCGAGCGCACGAAGGTGCCCAGCCCGTCGGCGTTGTAGACCTCGATCCCCCCCGTCCCGCTCGTCGCCACAGGGCCGTCGGAGAAGAACACCTGCACGCCCGCGGGGGTGCGGACCTCGCCGTCCTCGGTGCCGAAGGGGAGGGTGGAGAGATTCTGGACGGTGACGGAGAAGGTGAAGAACCCGCCGCCGTACGCGGGAGACGCGGAGCGGAGCTGCACCAGCCGCCCCTGCCCGCCGATAATGGCCTGGTCCAGCCGCACGCCGTTCGCGGCGGAGGGCGTCCGCGGCTGGCAGGTGATGCTTCCCGCGCGCACGTCGCCCGTGCAGGTGACGGCGGCCATGGCGGCAGGCGGCGCGTCGCCCGTGCCGCGCGACTGCGTGGGCTGCCGGTCGCACGCGGCGGCGAGGGAGATCGCCAGGACGGCCGCGGCGCGGCGCGGGGGGAGTCGGCCCATCGGGACCTGCGGTGGAGGTGCTGCGGAGATGGGAAGCCGGGCGGGCGGCCGGAAACATGGCGCGCCACAATCTGGCGCCGTCCACGGTGCGCGTAAACGGTTTTGCGCGTCTCGATCCGTCCAGCGCGCCGGGACCCTCTCCTGACGGCGAGGGTGAGATGGGGTCACATCGTCACGGGAGATGGGGAACGGCCGCCCCGCCTGCTGCATCGGCGTCCCAGCCGGTGGAAGTCCGCGGCGACGATGGAATCGCCGTAAACCGATGATCCCCAACGGATTGAACCATCCGCCACCGGATCTGCGGACACGGTCCGGCGCGTGCAGGAGTGGGATTCCCGGCGGATACCGATCCTCATCCTGTCTCATCCCACACCTCCAATCCCCCTTCCGATGCATCCATCCCTTGCAATGCGCCTCGCCGCGATCGTGCTCCTCGCCGCATCGCCGCTGGTGGCGCAGAGGCCGACGCCCGCGCGCAACGCGGCGCTGGGGGGCGTGCGCTTCGGCGTGCCCGAGGGCTACACGCTCGAGCGGGCGCTGAGCGACAGCGCCATCGCCATCTACGGCCGCCCCTCTACCCGTACCTGGGTGTTCGTGGCCGTGCTGCGCGCGCCCGAGCAGCGGCCCGCGATCATCCGCACGGTCTCCCGCCGCCTGGGAAAGCAGGTGCTGGGCGGCGATCCCGACGCGATGGAGTGGCAGCTCGAGGTGGACTTCCCGGGCGATTCGGCCCAGCTCTTCCACCAGCGGACGGTGTCGCTGGGCGGCGCGCACAGCCTGGACCTGGCCTTCCGCCAGTTCCGCGCGGACGGGCGCGACGTGCTGGCCGGCTCCGCGTTCGTGATGGAGCCGGACCCGCAGGACGTGATGTGCGGCGCGACGGGGAGCGGCGCCGCCTGGGAGGCGGAAGAGTGGCTGGTCGCGTCGCTGCTGGGCCGCTCCGCGCCCGACCCCCGCGTCAACCAGGTGGCCGTGGACATCAGCGACTTCAGCGGCGCGGGTGGAGCGTCACAGCCCAGCCGCCCCGCCCCACCGCCCGACCCCGAGGCCGCGCGCGTGCTGGAGGCCTACCGCGCCTACCTCCGCGCCATCCAGTCGCACGACGGCAACGCGGCCGCCGCGCTGGTGACGCCGGCCGTGCTCGCCTTCTACGGCGACGTGCAGCAGCTGGCGCTGTACGCGCCGGCCGCCGAGGTGCGCGCCCTGCCGCTGATGCAACGCCTGATGGTGCTCAGCCTGCGCCACCGCTGGGAACCGGCGCGGCTGCGCGCCGCCACGCCCGCCGAGCTGTTCGCGGCCGAGGCGGTGAACACGCCGTCCGATACCACGACGCAGCCGCGCGCCCCGTCGGTCTCGAACGGCGTCGCGACGGTGGCGCTGGAGCAGGGCGGCCGGCGCACGTCGCTGCGCATGGGCTTCGTGCGCGACCGGGGGACGTGGCGCGTCGACCTCCTGCCCCTGCTCGCGGGGACGGGATGCATCCTGCGCGGGCGGATGCGGCTCCAGGGCATTCCCCGCGAGCGCGACGACGAGCTGCTGCTGCGGATGCTCGAGATGTCCAGCGGCAGGCCGGTGAAGCCCGGCGTGTGGAACCCGCTGTTCGAGGCGCCCGCCGGTCCGGAGTGACGCCGAGCCGGGGATCGATCGGGCGCTCTCGCGCGATCGTCGTCGCGCGAAGAAGCCGGGAGCGCGGCCGCGAGATCGCCAACCGCGTCATCGGGGGGGACGGTGCGGGATGGGCGAAGGCTCGTGTCCGCTGCTTCGTGCCGGACGAGGCGGGGGTCTGATATGAGCCCTCCATCTCGTCCGTTCTGATGTGTCGGAAATTTCCGACACATCGCGATCTCATCGTCGCACCCACACCCACGAGCGCCGGCTCGCCGCCGACTCGTCAGCGTCGCCGTCCTCCTCCGCATCTGCGCGGCGCCAGACTTCCCGGCCACGATCTCCCGCGCGAATCACCTCGCGACGCCAGGCCGTGCACCACGCACCCTGATCCGCGTGCACCGCGATCCCCCCGATGACGCAGTTGAGCAAGCCGCGGTTCGCACCGGCGCGCACCTGGGGATGATCTGCAGAATCCCAACCCCTTCCCGCGAATCTCCGCGCCACGACCCGGGCCGCCGCTCGCGCCCGACGGGGACGGCACGGCGGGCGCGAGCGCCTTTTCCGCCCAGCCACGTGAAATCCTTTTCCGTTCACGGGCTGCGGGTGTATATTTCCGCTTCCGGAAACAACCTCTCGCGGGAGCGCTCCCTGTGAAGAAGCAGAGCAAGTTCGTCGCGGGCGGCGTGCTGCTGGCCGGCGTGGTCGGGTACCTCATGGTCACCGGGATGAAGGACTCGATGACCTACTACCTGACGCCCGCCGAGCTGGCGCAGCGCGTGTCCGCCAACCCCGCGTTCGCCGAGGAGTCGGGCGTGCGCGTGGGCGGCCGGGTGGTGCCCGGCACCGTGCATTTCGACCAGAAGACGCTGGACCTGCGCTTCACCCTGGTCGACATCGCCACCGGCCGCGAGACCTTCCCGGTGCACTACAACGGCCCGCTCCCCGACACCTTCCAGGAGGGGCGCGACGTCGTCGTCGAAGGCAGATACCGCCCCGGCGGTACCTTCGAGGCGGCCAGCGTGCTGACCAAGTGCGGCTCGCGCTACGAGGCCGCCGAATCCGACTTCAAGGGCAAGCAGTCGTGACGCAGATCGGAGAGGTCGCGCTCTGGCTGGCGCTGCTGGTGGCCGGCTGGGGCGCGGCCCTCGGCTTCTACGGCGGCCGCACCGGCCGCGGCCACCTGGTGCTCGGCGCCGAGCGCTCGGTGTTCGCGGTGTTCGGGCTGCTGGTGACGGCGTCGGTGGCCATCATCGCCGCGTTCCTGCAGAGCGACTTCCGCTACAAGTACGTGGCGGGCTACTCCAACCGCGAGCTCGGGCTCTTCTACAAGATCACCGGGCTGTGGGCGGGGCAGACCGGCTCGCTGGTGTTCTGGGCGCTCCTGCTGGCCTTCTTCTCCTCCCTGGTCGTCCTGCAGAACCGCCGGCGCAACCGCGAGTTCATGCCGTACGTGGCGGGAACGGTGCTCACCGTCCTCGCGTTCTTCATGGTGGTGGTGGTGTTCGCCAGCAACCCGTTCCAGGTGATGGACTTCGTTCCGCCGGACGGGCGCGGGCTCAACCCGCAGCTGCAGAACTACTGGATGACCATCCACCCGCCCACGCTGTACCTGGGCTTCACCTGCTTCACCATCCCCTTCGCCTTCGCCGTCTCCGCCCTCCTCTCCGGGCGGCTGGACACGCGGTGGATCACCACCACGCGGCGGTGGACGCTGCTCGCGTGGTTCTTCCTGACCTGCGGCATCATCTTCGGGATGATGTGGGCGTACGTGGAGCTGGGGTGGGGGGGATACTGGTTCTGGGACCCGGTGGAGAACGCGTCGCTGCTGCCCTGGCTCACCGGGACGGCGTTCCTGCACTCGGTGATGATCCAGGAGAAGCGGGGGATGCTGAAGATGTGGAACGTGCTGCTGGTGATGGGCACCTTCCTCCTCTCCATCTTCGCCACCTTCCTGACCCGCAGCGGGCTGATCGAGAGCGTGCACTCGTTCGCCGAGAACACCACCATCGCCTACATCTTCCTGGGCTTCCTGGGCTCGCTGATCGTGGCCAGTGCGGCGCTGGTGTGGTGGCGGCGGCACGCCTTCGCCCCCGAGAACCGGCTGGAGAGCTTCCTCAGCCGCGAGGCGGCGTTCCTGGTGAACAACCTGGTGTTCGTCTCGGCCATGTTCGCGGTGATGTGGGGGACCACCTTCCCGCTCATCTCCGAGGGGATCTTCGGGCAGAAGATCAACGTGGGGCCGCCCTTCTACAACCGGGTGAACATCCCGCTGGGGCTGATCCTCCTCTTCCTGATGGGCGTGGGCCCGGTGATCGCCTGGCGCAAGGCCACGCCGCGCAACCTCAAGCGCAACTTCACCCTCCCGCTGGCCGTCGGCCTCGCCGCCGCCGCGACCCTGTGGGCGACGGGGGTCACGCATCCCTACGCGCTGCTGACCTTCGCCCTGGCGTCGTTCACGATGACGACGATCGTGGTGGAGTTCTGGAAGGGAACGCGCGCGCGGGCGAAGATCGAGGGGGAGAACCCGTTCACCGCGCTCGTCCACCTGGTGGAGCGGAACCGGCGGCGCTACGGCGGCTACGTGGTGCACGCCGGGTTCGTGATCTGCTTCTGCGGCTTCGCGGGGAAGGCCTTCAACGCCGAGAGGCAGGTGGCGCTGCGCCCCGGCGAGTCGGTGTCGATCCGCTCGCCCTTCGGGCACGAGTACCGGCTGACCTACCAGGCCATGAGCTGGTACCCGGCGCCGAACATGACCAAGCTGGTGGCCAGCGTCGACGTGCGGAAGGACGGCAGGGCGGCGGGGCTGATGGTGCCCGAGAAGCGCGCCTACAAGCAGCGCGAGGAGGTCACCAGCGAGGTGGGGATCCGCCGCGCGTGGAACGAGGACCTGTACCTGATCCTGGCGGGGATCGACGACGCCGACGGCCTCCTGGCCGGCCGCAACCCGCGCCCCGTGGCCACCTTCAAGGTGCTGGTGAACCCGCTGGTGCCGTGGATCTGGCTCGGCGGCTTCATCATGGCGCTGGGCACGCTGGTGGCGCTCTGGCCCGCGGCGGAGCCGGTGCGGGCGACGGTGCCCGTGCGCAAGCGCGCGCCCGCGACGGAGCCCGGGCTGGTGGGGGTGTGAGGATGCGTCGATTCCTGATTCCGGCTCTGGCAGCCGCCGCCGCGGTCTGGGCGGCGGCGCCCGTTTCCGCCCAGGCGCGCCCCGAGCAGGTGGCGCGCGCGGCCGAGGAGCAGCTGCGCTCGCCGGTGACTCCCAGCCACACGCTGGACATGTGCCCCAGCCCCGAGGCCGCCGCGCTCCGCGACACCGTGATGATGGCGGCGCTCTCCGGCCAGTCGGTGCAGCAGATCGTGGAAGGGGTGATCGCCCGCCGCGGCGAGCAGATGCGCATCGTCCCGCAGGAGAAGGGCGTCGGCCTCTGGGCATGGATCCTCCCGCCGTCGATCCTCGTGGTCGGCGCGGGCGTGGTCGCGCTCCGCCTGGCGCAGTTGAAGCGGGGACGCAGGGAGATCGTCCCCGTCGCCCAGCCGTCGATGAGCGACGACGAGCGCGCGCGGGTCGAGGCGGCGCTCCGCCAGTTCGAGCGTGGCGAGGCGGCGGGATGACGCTCCTCCTCCTTTCCGCCCTGCTGGCGACCGTCGTCGCCCTTCTCGTGGTCCGCCCCGTGGTCGCGCGGCGCACGGCGATCCTGTCGGACGTCGCTCCCGGCTCGCTGCTCGACGCCGAGGCGCGCCGGCGCTCGACGCTGGCCGCGCTGCAGGATCTCGAACACGACTACCTGGGTGGCAAGCTCGACACCGCCGACTACCTGGCGCAGCGCGACCGGCTGGGCTACGAGGCGCTGGCCGCCATCCGCGCGGCCGAGGCGGCGCAGGCCGAGGCCGGCGTGGCGGTGGGGGAGGGGGATGGCGAGGCGGGGGAGAGCATCACCCACGCCTGCGGCTTCGTGAACCCGCCCGCCAGCCGCTTCTGCGCGGGATGCGGGAAGCGCCTGTGAGCGCGCCCGCCCTGGAGGCGCGGGGGGTGGAGAAGTGGTTCGGGCCGCTCCCCGCGGTGCGCGGCGTGGACTTCACCCTGGCCCGTGGCGAGTTCCTGACCGTGTTCGGGCCGAACGGGGCGGGGAAGACCACGCTGCTGCGCATGCTCTGCGGCGCGGTGAAGCCCACCCGCGGCGCCGTCCTCGTCGCCGGGCGCGACGTGGCCAAGAGCGACGCGGCGCGGCGGCGGATCGGGCTCCTGTCGCACCAGACCTTCCTCTATCCCGGGCTGACCGCGGCCGAGAACCTGGACTTCTACGGCCGGCTGTACGGGCTGGAGCAGCGCCGCGAGGGGGTGGACGCCGCGCTCGAGTCCGTCGGTCTGCGGGCGCGGCGCGACGACCGGGTGCGCACCTTCTCGCGCGGGATGCAGCAGCGGCTGGCCCTCGCGCGGACGCTGCTGCACGAGCCCGAGGTGGTGCTGCTCGACGAGCCGTACACCGGCCTCGACCCCCACGCGGCCGCGATGCTGCGCGACGTGCTCGATCGCCTGAAAGACGGCCACAGGACGGTGGTGCTGGTGACGCACAACCTGTCGCAGGGGCTGGAGCAGGCCGACCGCGTGGTGGTGCAGGTGGGGGGGAGATGGGTGAGCGACGAGCCGCGCGCGGCGGTGGACGCCGCCGCGTTCGAGCGCCTCTACACCGCCCGCGTGGCCGCCGCGGTGTGATGCGATGAGCGCCGTCGAGACCGACGAGCCGCGCGTCGCGGCCGCACCGGCGGAGCCCGTCCCCGGCGTCGCCGTCGCGGACGACGAGGAGGAGGTCGGCGCGCCGTTCCTCGCGCAGATCTGGGCGGTGGCGCGCAAGGACCTGCTGCTGGAGGCGCGCTCGCGCGAGCGGCTGCTGTCGATGGGGACGTTCGCCGTGCTCGTGGCGGTCGTCTTCGCCTTCGCGGTGGACCCGTCGATCCGCGCCCGCTCCATCGCCGGGGCGATGATCTGGGTGACGGTGCTGTTCGCGGGAACGCTGGGGCTGGGGCGGTCGTTCGCGCTCGAGCGCGAGGCGGAGGCCATCACCGGCGTCCTCCTGGCCCCCGTGGACCGCGGCGCGCTGTTCCTGGGGAAGTGGCTGGCGAACATGGTGATCGTCCTCGCCGTCGAGGCGCTGATCTTTCCCGTGTTCGCGCTCTTCTTCACCCTGAGCTTCCAGGGCTCGCTCCCCGCGCTGGCGGCGGTGATCGTGCTGGCGACGGTGGGGTTCATGGCGCTGGGCACGCTCTTCGGCGCGGTGGCGGCGAATACAAGGCTGGGCGAGACGCTCCTCCCCATCCTCCTGCTGCCGCTGCTGAGCCCGGTGGTGATCTTCGCCTGCGCGGCCACGCAGCGCCTGCTCGTCGGGCGGCCGGTAAGCGACGTGGTGAGCCAGCTGAAGATGCTGGGCGCCTTCGACCTGGTGTTCCTGTTCGTCTGCGCGGCGCTCTTCGGCGCCGCGGTGGAGGAGTGAATGGAGACGACGACCCCACCCCGATCGCCGGCGCAGGAGACCCGCGCCGCGGGCGGCCCCGCGATCGACTTCGGCTCGCTGGCCGGCACGCGCCGGGCCGCGCTCGTCCTGGGCGTGATCGCCGCGGGACTGCTGCTGTGGGCGCTGTGGATGGTGTTCTTCTACGTCCCCACCGAGGCCGAGATGGGGGTCGTGCAGCGCATCTTCTACGTGCACGTGCCCAGCGCGTGGACGGCGTTCATGGCCTTCGGCATCGTCGCCCTCTGCGGCGCCGGCTACCTCTGGCTGCGCGACCCCAAGCTCGACGCCATCGCCGTCTCCGCGGCGGAGCTGGGGCTGGTGTTCACCACGCTGGTGCTGATCACCGGGCCGCTGTGGGCGCGGCTGGCGTGGGGCGCGTGGTGGGTGTGGGAGCCGCGGCTGACGCTGACGCTGCTGCTGTGGTTCATCTACGTGGGCTACTTCATGGTCCGCGGCGCGGCCGAGAACCCCGAGCGGGGGAAGCGCTTCGCCGCGATCCTGGGCGTGGTGGGCGCCATCGACATCCCGCTGATCCACCTGAGCGTGCAGTGGTGGCGCTCGCAGCACCCCAAGCCGGTGGTGATGCGTCCCGAGGGCGCGCAGGCCGACCCGGCCATCCTGCAGACGCTGTTCGTGTCGCTGTTTGCGTTCACGTTCCTGTTCTTCTCGCTGCTGATGCTTCGCTACGGGATGGAGCGCCTGCAGCAGCGGGTGCACGCCCTGCGCGCCGCGCCGCGCTGATCCCGGACCCGACGAGACATCGACCCATGCGCCCCACCCGACTCATCATCGCCGCTCTCGCGCTGGGCCTTGCGCCGGCGCCGCGCCTCGTCGCGCAGGAACCGTCCACCGCCACGGTTTCCGCCCAGCCGCCGACCGTGGCGCCGGCGGAGCAGACGCTGCAGCGCACCGTGGCCGACGACGCGCGACCCGCGACGCCGCCGGCCACGATGCGCGCGTACTGGCACGTGTTCGCCGCCTTCGCCATCGCATGGCTGGCGATCTTCGGCTACGCGATCTCGCTCGGCCGCCGCTTCCGCAACCTCGAGCGCGAGGTCGACGCCCTGCATGGTACGAGCTGACCACCGCGGGGTGGAGATGACGAACGCGGGGGCGTGCCGATCAATCGGCGCGCCCCCGCTGTCGTGAGGTCCGATCCGGAACGACATCCGCCGGTGTCATATCATACCGAATTCAGGATCAACTGTGCATTGGAGGAAGGAATGTCATTCCGAAGGCGCTGTGCCGGCCTGTCCTCCATGCCGAAGCCGTGGCGCCTGAGGAATCTGTGGCCGGCTCCCGAGCCACAGGCCGCCTGTCGCTCGGACGCATGCCACAGA
This sequence comes from Longimicrobium sp., assembly GCA_036377595.1. Classification (NCBI taxonomy): domain Bacteria; kingdom Pseudomonadati; phylum Gemmatimonadota; class Longimicrobiia; order Longimicrobiales; family Longimicrobiaceae; genus Longimicrobium; species Longimicrobium sp. The sequence continues at coordinate 47,006 of DASUYB010000121.1, forward strand.
TTCCTCGGGCGCCGCCCGGCATCAGCGCGATGGAAGGTTCGGAGCAGCGGCGCCGCTCGGAATGACGGTCGTTCCTCAATGCACAGTTCATCGTCAGAATGCTACGCTGCCTCCTCGTGTGCTTGCGTCCCCGCATCGCGCGAAGAATACTGAATCCTTCGCCCGCCGCCTGTTTCCATCTCCCTGCCACGCGGAGTCGTTCCGATGCTGATCCCCCGCTACTGGTCCCGCGCGGAATCCGAGGCGGTCACGCCCGACGGCCGGACGGTGCGCTTCCAGCTCTGGCGCGGCGCGCGCGGCAGCATCGCCGAGGCGCAGGCGGCGGCGGAGCAGGCGGTGGCGCGCGTGGCCGAGCGCATCCGCAGCGGCGCCGGCTTCCCCGAGAAGTACTCGTACGGCGACCGCCCGCTGCGCGAGGAGGTGGTGCGCGAGATCGTGGGCGCGGGCACGCCCGACGACCCCGACGCGGCCATCACCCGCAACACCTACGGCGCGCTGGTGCTGAACGCCGCGCGCGCCTTCTTCATCGACGTGGACGTCGAGGGAGCGGAGCCCGGCGGGGCCGCGCGCTCCAGCTCGGAATCGCAGCCGGGCGGCCAGCCGCAGACGCCCGGGCAGGCGGTGGAGGCCGTCGCGCAGCAGGTGTTCAACGTGGTGGACTCGCTTCCCCTTCCCAGCGGGCTGAAGTCGTTCCTCGGCGCCTTCCGCCCATCGGCGCCGTCCGGCAGCGCGCCGGCGCCCACTCCCGCCGCGCCGGCGGAGCCTCCGCCTCCGCCGCCCTCCTCCGACCCGGCCTCGGCGTCCATCGAGCGGCTGCGGCGCTTCGTGGCCACGAAGCCGGAGTGGCGGGTGCGCGTGTACCGGACGGCCGCGGGGCTGCGCTACCTCGTCACCCACGCGACGTTCTCGCCGACGGACGCGGAGGTGCGGTCCACGCTGGCCGCGCTGGGCGCCGACCCGCAGTACATCCGGCTGTGCCAGGTGCAGAAGAGCTTCCGCGCGCGGCTCACGCCCAAGCCGTGGCGGATCGGCGTGCGCAACCCGCCCGTCGGCTTCCCGTATGAGGGCCCGGCGGAGGAGCAGGAGATGCGGGAGTGGGTGGCGCGCTACGACTCTGCCTCCGCCGGCCGCGCCACCTGCCGCTTCGTCGAGGAGATCGGCGGCGGCGTCGAGCACCCCGACATCGCCCCGATCCGCGCCTTGCACGACGAGCAGACGAAGGCCGCGTCCGGGCTGCCGCTGGCGTAGATCGAAATAAAGACTTGGGGTCTCACGCAGAGTTAGCAGGGTCAGCAGAGAAAACAGCTGGAGTTCTCTCTGCTGACCCTGCTGACTCTGCGTGAGACTTTCTGTTTTCTTACCTACGGTCGCGACGAGATGGGCGAATCGCGCACGGCGGGCGGCGGAGGCGTGAGGTGCGGATCCGCGGCTTGGCGGTTGAAGTTGACGACGAGCTCGCGGAAGGGGCCGGGGTCCACGCTCACGCGGCCCCACAGCGGGTGGTCCATCGCGGTCATCAGGAAGATCATCAGCCCGAACATCACCGCGAGCAGGCTGGTGAGGATGAGCTGCGCGCGGCCGTTGCGCATATTGAAGAAGGCCGCGAACCCGATCGTGATCACTCCGCCCAGGAGGATGATGGTCCACGTCACCGCGCCCACCCCGCGCTCGCCCAGGAAGAGCCGGTCGCGCCGCGCGTCCAGGACCTCCTCGATCTCGTTCACCAGCTGCGGGTAGACGCGCTCCTCCTGCGGCGTGGACGGGCGGAAGGTGTAGATGCCGTGCGACAGGTCGTCCATCGCGTCCCACGTCGCGGGGCTGTTCTCCGCGCGCTGCGTCGCGGGCCACTCGACGGTGATCACCGACTGCACGTAGCGCGCGACCTGGCGCTGCAGCGCCATGCGGCTGGCGGGCTCCAGCCCTTCCGTCACGCGGTACAGGTCGCCGATGGCGTTGGCCTCGCTGGCCACCGCGTGCTCCACGTCGTCGCTGTCCTCCTGCGCGGAAATGACGAGGAGCCCGAGCGCCACGGCGTAGAGCACGCCCAGAAACGCGTGCAGCGCCGCGGCGGTGGCGTTGTCCTCCTCTCCCACCTGCCACGTCCGCCGCCGCACGAGCAGGACCACACTCACCGCGTACGCGATGCAGAGGGCCAGGATGAGCGCGCAGAGCGCCCAGAGCGGGAGATCGTAGATCCAGAGCATGGGTCGGGAGGGGAAGGGCGGGGTGGGTCGGATGAACCGCGGGAGAGGGAAGCGACTCCAGTATAATCCGCCGAGGGGGCCGTGGCGATGCGCGGGATGATCCCTCGCCGCGGCAGCCGGCTGGATCGTCGACGGAATCGGACGCTTCGGCCGAACCCCGTCTCCCCGCGGTCGATCCCCTGTCCCCTGTCCCCTATCCCCTGTATTTTCCGCAACATGGTATCGCTCTTCGACATCCTTGGGCCGACGATGGTGGGTCCCTCCTCCTCGCACACCGCGGGCGCGTGCCGGCTGGGGCAGATGGCGCGTGCCGTCGCCGGCGGCATGCCCGAGCGCGCGCACATCCGCCTGCACGGCTCCTTCGCCGCCACCGGCGAGGGACACGGGACGCACCGCGCCATCGTGGGCGGGCTGATCGGCCTTCCCCCCGACGACCTGCGCCTGCGCAACGCCTACGACGAGGCCTCGGCCGCCGGGCTGACGTGGGAGTTCGAGGACGTGGAGCTGGGCGAGGACGCGCACCCCAACACCGCCATCATCACCACCTGGCTGAACGGGGTGGAGACGAACATGCGCGGCGCGTCGCTGGGCGGCGGGCGGATCGAGGTCACCGAGCTGGACGGCTTCCCGGTGGCGCTGGGCGGCGGCTATCACACGCTGGTGATCCAGGCGCACGACGAGCCGGGCACGATCGCCGCCGTGGCGACGGTTCTTGCAGGCCACCGCGTGAACCTGGCCACCATGCGCGTGGACCGCACCGGCCGCCACCAGGACGCGCTGATGACCATCGAGGCCGACGAGCCCATCGCCGACGCCGCGTTCGACGCCATCCGCTCGTTCCCGTGGGTGCGCTGGGCCCGCGTGATCCCCAGGATCGCCTGAGATGCACCGGTCGATCGAGTCGCTGATCCGCGACGCCGACGAGAGCGGGCGCCCGTTGCCCGAGGTGGTGCTGCTGGCCGAGTCGGCCGAGAGCGGCGTGCCCGCGGCCGACATCCGCGCGCGCGTGGCCCGCACGCTGGGGGTGATGCGCGGCGCCATCGACGAGGGGCTGAAGGGCGAGGCGCGCTCCGCCAGCGGCCTCACCGGCGGCCGCGCGAAGAAGCTGTGGGAGAACGGCCCGCGGCTCCTGGGCGCGCGGGTGACGGAGACGCTGGCGCGCGCCATCGCCACGCTCGAGGTGAACGCGGCGATGGGGCTGATCGTCGCCGCGCCGACGGCGGGCGCGGCGGGCGTCCTCCCCGCCGTCCTCGTCAGCATGGACGAGTTCCAGCACCTGGGCGAGGAGAAGCTGGTCGACGCCATGCTGGTGGCGGGGGGCGTGGGCGGGGTGATCGCCCAGCGCGCGTCGCTGGCCGGCGCCGAGGGCGGCTGCCAGGCGGAGACCGGAACGGCGGCGGCGATGGGTTCGGCGGCGGTGGCCTGGCTCAGCGGCGGCACGCACGAGCAGATCGCCACGGCGGTCGCGCTTACGCTGCAGGGGATGCTGGGGCTGATCTGCGACCCCATCGGCGGCCTGGTCGAGATTCCCTGCATCTACCGCAACGCCTCGGCGGCGATGCAGGCCATCGCGGGGGCGGAGATGGCGCTCGCCGGCCTCGACTTCCCCGTCACCGCCGACGAGGTGATCGACGTGATGGGCGAGGTGGGGCGCCGCATGCCGTCCGCCTACCGCGAGACCGCGATGGGCGGCCTGGCCGCCACCGCCAGCGCGCGCCGCCTGGTGCAGATCCGCCCCACCTCGCGGCCCAGCGGGATCAGCCGGTAGAGCTGCTTGTCCGGTCGCCAGACAGGCGAATGAATTCGCGGCAACAACGGCCCGAAGTCCCTGCGGGACTGCGGCCGCGGCATTCGCGCGACGCGCAGAAACTCGTTCGGGGATTAGTTCTCCCCCGCCCCTGCGAAGCGGGGGAGGGGGCCGGGGGGAGGGGGCCACCCGTGGCCGCGTGAAAGCCTGCAATCAGCGACGAGCCCAACCGAGCGCTGAGTGCCACCCTCCCCCCAGTCGGGTTTGGGGGGAGGGAGCGCGAAGCGCGGGGAGGGGGGCCTCCGCGGCGGCGGCCACTCGATAGCCCGTGACTTGCACGATCCCGCGGCGACGATCCCACACGTCCCTTCATCTCCCGACCACCATCCCGCATGACGACGCATCCACGCCCGCTGGAGGGGCTCGCGCGGTCCATCTCCCGCACGTTGCGCAGGTTGGCGTGGTGCGTTGCGATCGCCACCGCCCTGCTTGTCGCGACCTCCCCGGCGCGGGCGCAGATCCCGGCGGACGCGCACTGGCGGGTGATCACCACGCCGCATTTCCGCGTGCACTACACGCCCGAGGTGGAGCCGCTGGCCCGCCGCGCCGGGCAGCGCGCCGAGGAGGCGCTCACGGAGATCGCGTCCGTGTTCGTGCGCCCGCCGCACCGCCGCATCGATCTCGTCGTCACCGACAACGTCGACTTCGCCAACGGCTTCGCCACGCCGTTCCCGCGCAACCGCGTGGTCATCTTCGCCCACCCGCCCGTGGACGACCCGTCGCTCGCGTACTACGACGACTGGATGCAGCTCGTCATCACCCACGAGCTCACCCACATCTTCCACCAGGACTTCACCCGCGGCCTCCCGCGCGTCCCCCGCTTGGTCCTGGGGCGCGCGCCGATCTCCTTCCCCGAGACCAACGCGCCCACGTGGACCAAGGAGGGGCTCGCGGTCTACCTGGAATCGCGCCTCACGCGCGCGGGGCGCATCCGCGGGACGATGCACGAGATGGCGATGCGCACGGCCATCCTCGAGGGGCGCTTCTTCCCCATCGACCGCGCGTCGGGGAACCCCGCGTCGTGGCCGGGCGGCAACACGCCGTACTTCTACGGCTCGATGTTCATGGACTGGCTCTCGCGCCGCCACGGCGAGGACGGCGCGCGCGAGTTCGTGCGGCGCTACGGCGGGCAGGTCGTCCCCTTCCTGAACGACCGCGCGGCGCACGCGGCCTATGGCATCTCCTTCACCCACGCGTGGGGCGAGTGGCGCGCGGAGTTGGAGACGCGATACCGCGCGCTGGCCGACTCGCTGCGCGCCGGCGGATTGACCGAGCCCGAGGTGCTGACGGAGGACGGGCGCGACACGTACTTCCCGCGCTGGTCGCCGGATGGGCGATGGATCGCCTACGCCGTCTCCGACGGGCGCGAGCAGCCGGAGCAGCGGTCGGTCGATGCCGACGGCAACGTGCGCGTCCTGGCCTCGCGCACCACGCTGGCGCCGGCGTCGTGGGCGGCGGACGGGCGGTCGCTGCTGACGTCGATGCTCGACCTGCGCGACCCCTTCCGCTACTACGCCGACCTCTTCCGCATCCGCGCCGACGGCGGGCGCGAGCGGCTGACGAACGGGATGCGCATCTCCGCGCCCGATGTCGCGCGCGACGGGCGCATCGCGGCCATCCGCAGCGCGCCGGGGACGACGGTGCCGGTGGTCCTCGACCGCCCGGATGCCACGCCGCGCGAGCTGGCCGCGCCGTCGCTCGACGTGCAGTGGGCGTTCCCGCGCTGGTCGCCGGACGGGCGCCGCATCGCCATCTCGCGCTGGCGGACGGGCGGCTTCTACGATGTGGTGATCCTGGACGATGCGGGCCGCGTCACGGCGACGGTGACGGACGACCGCGCGGTGGACATGGCGGCCGCATGGTCGCCGGACGGGCGGTACGTCCTCTTCTCCTCCGACCGCACGGGGATCGCCAACCTGTACGCGTACGACACGCAGAGTGGGCGGCTGATGCAGGTGACGAACGTGCTCACCGGCGCTTTCCAGCCCGACGTGTCGCCGGATGGGCGGTGGATCGCGCTGCAGTACTACCGCGCGGACGGATACCACGTGGCCCGCATCCCATTCGATCCGGCGACCTGGCGTCCCGCGCCGCCGGTGAGGGCCGAGGCGCGGCCGGCGGACACGCAGCCCGATCCCGCCCGCGCGGTGGACGCGCCGTCGCACCGGTACTGGGCGGCACGCTCGGTGGCGCCGGCGTACTGGGAGCCGACCGTGCTCACGGGCACCTCGTTCGGCACCGCGCTGGGCGTCGCCACCGGTGGCAGCGACGTGATCGACCGCCACCTGTGGGGCGCGTTCGGGCAGGTGTTCGTGGACGACGGACGCTTCGAGGGGGGGATCGGATACCTGTTCCGCGGCCTCGGCAACCCGCAGCTCGGCGTCTCCGTGACGCAGGACTGGGCCGTGCGCCAGCAGGTGACGGTGACCGGCCCCGGCGGCGTTCCCGTCGACACCCGCCTGCTGTCGCGCGACCGCACCGTCACGGGCGTGGCCACCTTCACCCGGCCGCGCTTCCGTTCGTACTCGTGGCTCAGCCTGGGCGCCACCCTGCGGGACCGGCGGCTGGAGCTGGCCGACCGCAGCCTCGGCGCGGAGCCGGAGAAGATCCCGCTCTCGCTCGGCGGCATCGCCACGCTGGGGACGTCGACCGCGCGCGCGTACGACTTCTCCGTGAGCCCGCAGGACGGCATCCTGGCCGCGGCCATGGTGGAGGGACGCCGTCTCCTCAAGCCGCTGGAGGGGGAGACGAACCGCCCCGGCTACGTGCGGGTCGCGGGGAGGACGCAGCTCTACCACAGCTTCGCGGGATGGGGATACGCGCGCCACGTGATCGCCCTGCGCGGGGTGGGCGGGGCGGACTTCGGCTCGCTGGCGCCGTTCTTCTCCGCGGGCGGCGTCACCGGCGACGCCATCGCGCCGCCGCTGGGGACGGGCTTCGGGCTGAGCGACACGCGCGACCTGTTCGTGCGCGGCTGGGCGTCGGGCTCGCAGTTCGGAGACCGCGCCCTGGCGGGGACGGCGGAGTGGCGCTTCCCCCTGGTGCGCGTGGAGCGCGGGCTGGGGCTCGTTCCCCTCTTCCTGAACCGCCTGTGGGGGACGGCATTCGTGGACGCGGGCACCGCCTGGTGCGAGCAGGAGTGCGACCCCGCGCTCGCCGCCCTCTTCCCGAAGCCCGACCCGCTGGTGTCCGTGGGCGCCGAGCTGGGCGGCGACTTCCTCTTCGGCTTCAACACCGGCTACCGCCTGCGCGCCGGCGTCGGCATCCCCGTCAGCCGCGCGTTCGCCGGCGACTCGGTGCGCACGCGGCAATCGGCGCGGCTCTACCTCACCTTCGGGCAGGCGTTCTAGGCGTTGCGGGCGGGGGATGTGGGGTGTGGGGATGTGGGATGTGGGGGGGTGGGGATGTGGAGTATGCGAGTGAACTCGCGGCTACAACGACACACAGTCCGCCTGCGCGGACTCCGCGCGTGCCGATATACGCGCGCCGGAGGCCCGCATCCCGCCCCCCGAACGTGGGATGATCACACCGTGGCGTCCCCCGCGCCGTTGTGAAGTCCGCGAAGGCGGACTGCGTGTGGTTGTAGCCGCGGCTTCAGCCGCATCGTCCCTTCGATCTGATCTCCATCTCCATCTCCATCCCCATCTCCCCATCCCCCCGCGCACAGAACCTTTGTGCCGCCGCCGGTCCATCCCGAAATTCCAATCGTGGGGCATTGGGGGATTTGATGACCGCGGTGCCGTCCGCCGTCGTGGCGCGGCCCGCCGACCATGAGGGGGCACCATGGCGATGAGCACGCAGGAGGAAGCCGCGCGCGCGGCGGGCGATCCGAAGTACCAGAAGCAGGTTGCCGAGGCCATCGACCGCACCGTCAAGCGCATCGCGGAGCGGAAGGAGCCACCGGTGGCGGTGGACGTGGCCACGGACCGGTGGATCATCTTCTCCGACCTGCACAAGGGGATCGGCGACACAGTCGACGACTTCCGCCGCAACGAGCGGGCGTACAACGCGGCGCTGGCGTACTACCACCGCCTCGGCTACCGGCTGGTGGTGCTGGGCGACGTGGAGGAGCTGTGGAAGGAGCGCCCCGGGCCGGTGATCGAGCGCTACCAGCGCACGCTGGAGCTGGAGGCGAAGTTCCACAAGGCCGGCCGCTACTGCCGCATCTGGGGAAACCACGACGACCTCTGGCGGCACGACGGCAGCGTGCAGCGCCGGCTGAAGCCCATCTTCGGCGAGGGGCTGAACGTGCTGGAGGGGCTGTACCTGGAGGTGCGCGAGGGCGGCGATCCCCTCGGCCGCATCCTGCTCATCCATGGCCACCAGGGCACGAGCGACGCCGACCCCGACCGCATCGGCCCCTGGGCCAAGTTCGTGGTGCGGTGGATCTGGCGCCCGGTGCAGCGCATCACCAAGCTGTCGTTCAACACCCCCGCGAAGGACTGGGCGCTGCGCCACCGGCACAGCGTGGCGATGTACCGCTGGGCCGCCGCGCAGCGCCCGCCGCTGGTGCTGGTCGCGGGCCACACGCACCAGCCCGTGTTCCGCTCGAAGTCGCTGGAGCAGCAGAAGCTCGAGCTGGCGCAGGCGAAGCAGGACGAGCTGTCGCTGGAGCAGGACCCGGTGCAGCGCGCGGCGCTGGAGGAGGAGCTGGCGTCGCTGGAGGCGTGGGTGGAGTGGGCGCGAGCCGGCGGCCGCGGGCAGAAGGGCGCCGCACCGCCGGTGGGCATGGACCTGCCGTGCTACTTCAACACCGGCTGCTGCTGCTTCACCGACGGCGACGTGACGGGGCTGGAGATCGCGGGCGGCGAGATCCGCCTGGTGCGCTGGCCGCGGGACGACGGCTCGCCCGGACCGGAGACGCTAGCCGCCACGCCGGTGCGCGAGGTGTTCGCCGCCCTCGGCGCGTGAGCCGACGACGAGCAGGGAGACGAGCGATGGCGCTGAGCCGCGAGGAGTACAAGGACCTGGGCTTCGGCAGCGTGGTGGCCGCGCAGAGCGGGCGCCTGCTGAACCGCGACGGCAGCTTCAACGTGGAGCGCCACGGGCTGCACCCGCTGCGGTCCCTCAGCGTCTACCACTTCCTGCTCACCGTCACCTGGACGCGCTTCCTGCTGGGGGTGTGCGGCGCGTACCTGGCCGCCAACGCGCTGTTCGCGCTCCTCTACTTCCTCTGCGGGCCCGGCGCGCTTCGCGGCACCGACGGCCTCGGCGAGGGCGGGCGCTACCTCACCGCGTTCTTCTTCAGCGTCGAGACGCTGGCCACGGTGGGCTACGGCAACATCGCGCCGAACGGGCTGGCCGCGAACGTCGTCGTCACCGCCGAGGCGCTCACTGGGCTGCTGATGTTCGCGCTGGTGTCGGGGCTGGTGTTCGCGCGCTTCTCGCGGCCGGTGGCGTGGATCATCTTCAGCCGGCACGCGCTGGTGGCCCCGTACCGCGGCTACAGCGCGTTCATGCTCCGCATCGTCAACGGCCGCAGCAACCAGCTGATCGAGGTCAACGCCAAGGTCTCCGTCAGCCTGGGGCGCGACGGGGCGCGGCGCTTCCACGAGCTGCCGCTGGAGCGCGAGAAGGTGGTGCTCTTCCCCCTCAGCTGGACCATCGTGCACCCGATCGACGAGACCAGCCCGCTGTGGGGATTGACCGAGGCCGACCTGCGCGAGCAGGACGCCGAGTTTTTCGTGGTGCTGGAGGGGATCGACGAGACGTTCGCGCAGCAGGTGCACGCGCGCACCTCGTACAAGCCGGGCGAGATCGTGTGGGGCGCCAGGTTCGACGACGTGTTCGTGCGCCGCGAGGGCCGCCCGCTGGGGATCGACATCAGCAAGCTGCACGACTGGCGCCCCGTGGACCTTCCCCGGCACCCAGGCATGCCCGCGCTCCCCGCGAGCGCCTCCGAGCCGACCGAGCCGGTGGTGGCGTAGGGGCCCTGACGGGACCCTCACCCGGATGGCCCTCACCCGAAAAACGGAGAGATGCGTGACAAAACTGCCGTCACGCCTCTCTCCGTTTTTCGACCTCTCCCGACAGCAGGAGAGGTGAACGGCAACAGCAAAAATCGCGATCGCAGTTGCAGTTCTCCCCGCCCCTGCGAAGCGGGGGAGCGCAGGATGCTACCCCATCCACGCCGAACCCCCTCCTCGAGCTGAGGTCTCCCCCCTTCTCCCGTTATCGGGAGAAGGGGGGCCGGGGGGGATGAGGGCCCTCGCGCGCAGCGCGACCCCGCTGTTCGGCGATGGGGATGAGGGGCTCAGTTCGCCGAGAAGATCTCGCCGATGCAGTGGGCGAAGCGGACGCCGGCCACGGGCGCCGCGTCGTCGGGCACGCCGGCGCCGCCGATCACCACCGCCGTCTCGCGCGGCGTCATCCCGCGCAGCCGCTCGGCCAGCGCGTGGAAGTCGCCCGCGTCGCGGCGGACGACGACCGAGGTGCAGAGCAGCGCCGGGCGCCGGTCGGCCACCACGCGGCGGATGTCCTCCAGCGGCACGTCGGCGCCCAGGTACAGCACCTTCCACCCCGCCGACGCCAGCTTCACCGCGCACGCCATCAGCCCCAGCTCGTGCAGGTCGCCCGGCGCGCCGGCACACACGCCCTCGGGGCCGGGCGCCACGCCGGTGTCCAGCTCGCCCATCATCTCCGCCAGCTTCTCGCGCACGAACGCGCTGGCGAAGTGCTCCTGCGCCACCACCGCGCGCGCCTCCTCCCACAGGTCGCCGATCTCGCGCATCACCGGCAGCAGCACGTCCTCGGCGCGGCGCTCGGGGGCCAGGTGGCCCAGCCGCTCGTACGCGGTCAGCGCGCCCTGCCGGTCCAGGTGCAGCAGCGCGTCGCGCACCTGGCGGCGCACCTCGCCGAGCTCCGGCGCCTGCGCGGTGGCCGGAAGGGGCGCGAACGCCCGCCGCACCCGCGCGATGGCCTCGCCGATGGTCAGCCCCTCGTCCGTCAGCTGCTTGATGCGCGAGAGCATGGCCACGTCCTCGTCGCTGTACACCCGGTATCCGGACTCCGTCCGCCCGGGCGCGATGAGGTTGTAGCGCCGCTCCCACGCGCGCAGCGTGGCCGGGTTGATCCCCGTGAGGTGGGCAACCCGCTTGATCCTGTAGCTCATCCTGAACGGTCCTGCGTGGGGAACTGGGGCACCCGCACGGCCAGCGCGCCAGCGTCTCCGCCCGCGCGAATATTCCTTGAAAACCAAGAACTTCGCGGGATTATAACGTTCACGCAAGCTTCGCGTGAGGGCGTGGCGTGCACACTCCGGTCACGGGTCGATTCTGTCCGATTCCGTGGCGGGGCACGATGATGTATGGGGGCGCATGCAGCTTGTCAATGCCGCGCGTCCGCTCCCGGGCCCGGAATCGCCGTCGCGGGAGGATCGTCTCCATGGCGCCGTGATTCCGGGCACACTTTCCAAGCGCGGGCGTGCGCGGCATCCTTCTTCCCCGTCCGGACACCCTGCCCGTTGCAACGCACCCGTCGGCCGCGCGGATGATCACGTTCACCCCGGAGGAGCTCGCCTGGTTCTGGCTGCTGACGGCGCCGTCGCTGGCGGCGCTGGGGATGGTGCTGTTCAACCTGGCCGTCTGGCCGCGCGGGCGGACCGACGGGAGGATCCCGGGGCGTGTTTCCGTCTGCATCCCCGCGCGCAACGAGGGGCGGCGCATCGTGCCCTGCGTGGCGGCGGTGCTGGCCGGCGACCAGCGCCCCGACGAGGTGGTGGTGTACGACGACGGGTCGACCGACGGCACCGCCGACGTGCTGGAGCGGCTGACCGAGGCCGAGCCCTCCGTGCGCGTGATCCGCGGCGGCGACCTCCCCGCCGGGTGGCTGGGGAAGCCGTGGGCCTGCCACCGCCTGGCCGAGGAGGCCACCGGCGACTTCCTCGTCTACCTCGACGCCGACACCGTGGCCACGCCGACCTGCCTCGCGCGGCTGGGGTCGATCATCACGCGGCGGCGGGCGGACTTCGTGAGCGCGCTCCCCGAGCAGGCCACGGGCACGCTCACCGAGCAGATGGTGATCCCGCTGCTCGACCTCTCCTACCTCTCCTGGCTTCCCCTGCCGCTCGTCTGGCTCCTCCGCTGGCCCTGGGTGCGCGTGGGGAACGGGCAGCTGATCGCCGTGCGCAAGACGGCGCTGGAGGTGGCGGGGGGATGGGAGGCGGTGGGCGCGGAGGTGGCCGCCGACGTGAAGCTCTGCAGCCGCGTGAAGGCGGCCGGCGGGCGCGCCGTCTACGCCGACGGGAGCGGGATGGCGCACGGGCGGATGTTCCACAGCCGCGCCCAGCTGTGGCGCGGGCTGTCGCGGATGGCGTTCCACCGCGGTCCCGGCGTGCTGGGGGTGGCGCTGTCGCTGCTGCTGTACGGCGGCGTGCTGTTCGCGCCGTACGTGGGGCTGGTGCAGGCCATCCGCGGCTACCACGACCTGCTGGTGCCGTCGCTGCTCGGGATCGCCGCCAACCACCTCATCCGCGTGGCCACGGCCATCCGGCTGCGGCAGAGCTCCAACGGCATCGTGCTGCACCCGGTCGGGCTGATGTGGATGATCGCGATCCTGCTCAACTCGCTGCGCCGCAGCCGCGCGGGCACGCTGTGGTGGCGCGGGCGGAGATACGACCTGGGCCGCGCGGACGTGGAGGCGTGAGCCCTCACCGGGGTGGCCCTCACCCGAAAAAACGAGCCGTGACGGTACTGCTGTCACGGCTCGTTTTTTCGACCTCTCCCGACAGCAGGAGAGGTGAACTGCAACAACAACTTACACCGTTTTAGCGATCACGCCGGGATACTGTCATTCCGAGGTCGGACAGGCCAATCCTGCGTCCGCTCCGTCGGTTGCAGCCCGAGGGAATCTGTACTCTGCGTACGAGCGACAGGCCGCCTATCGCTCGTATGCGGAGTACAGATTCCTCACGGAGCCGCCAACCGCACGTGCGGTGGAAAGAATGGTGCAGCGGCTCCGTTCGGAATGACATCCGTTCAGTGCAGTGATTGAGTTCCGCTACTCTCCCTCCCCGAACAACCCCGCATCGTCCGGCGCCTTGGTACGGCGCGGCTTGGGTCTCGCGGGCTGGGGGATGGGCTCGGCGGGGAACTCGATCGCATCGTCGTCGCGTTTCAGGGATTTGTAGACGGCGCGGCCGCCGCGACGGAGGACCGCCAGCGCCTTCCTGATCACCTCCGGCGTGAGGTCAACCGCGGCGAAGGCGCGCAGCACCTCCTGCCACGTCACCGTCCGTCCCGCGAATGCCGCGGCGATCTGCTCCGCGACGTCGGCGGGATCGGGCAGCGTCGGCAACTCGGGCTCGAGCGACGGCGGGTCGTCTCCGAACAGATCCAGCGGCTCGGCGACGACGGGCTTCGGCGCACGCTTGACGGGCGTCGGTGCGGCGATCGTCTCGGCTGGCGGCTTCTGCTCGGATCCGCCCGCAGTTCCCCCTCCCCCAGTCGGTTTTGGGGGAGGGGGTGACGAGCGCAGCGAGTCGGGGGAGGGGGCCGCGGCGCGGCCGGAGCGCTTCTTCGCCTTCTTCGGCGCAGGCTCTTCCTCGGCTGGAACTGCGGCGGTTTCGATGGGTTGTGGCGCGGCGATTGATGGCGGAGCGGTCTCGACGGGCAGTGATGACGTCTCGGCGATGGCAGGCGCCGGATCGGCCGCCGCGGCGCGGTCCTTCAGGCCGGCGGCGCGGACGGCGGCGTTCGCGGCCATCGCGACGGCGGCGTCGGCGGTGACGAGGAAGAGCCAGGCCGCCGCGCCGTCCGCCGTCTCCAGCACCATCGGCTTCACGATGCGGCCGGGCGCGGTGTCAGCAAGGAGCGCCCCGAATCGTTTCAGCACGCCCGCCATCGCCGCCGCGACGCCATCCGCCGCCGCGGCCGCGCGCCAGGCGGGGAGCCAGGCATGCTTCGGATCGCCCAGCATCGCCGAGCACCCCTCGACGATGCGCTTCACGAAGCCGGGGAGGTCGGCGACGGGGCTGTCGTGCCGCGACTGCTTCTCGAAGTCGGAGAACGGCAGCCGCACCAGCAGCGTCGCGTCTGCCGCCGCGGCGAGCGGGCGCAGCGCGTCCCACGGCAGCGCGCGGGCCGCCGGCGGGGCCAGGAAGACGAACGCCCGCCCGCCCGTCGCGAAGCGCGCCACCTCGCCCGCCGCGGCGGCGAAGGCTGACTCGAGGAGCGACACCTCGCCGGCCGCGAGCGAGCCCAGGTCGCGCGTGGCGCGCAGCCGCTCGCCGCCGACGGCGTCCTCCAGCTCCGCGTACAGGCGCTGGAGATGCGCGGGATCTTCCTCGATCAAAACCGTGGTGACGCGCTCGTCCAGCGCGCGGAGGGCCGCGGTGGCGCGCATCTCGTCGCCCGCGCCGCGCGCCACGCCGGTGCCGAACGCCCACTCGGCGCCCGCGAACGTGTCGACGTAGCACCGTCGCGGCTCGTCTCCTGCGGATGGGGCGTCGCCGGAACGCGCCCACGCCGCGACCGTGCCCGCCAGGACGGCGCGCAGCGCGGCTTCGGGAAAGGGCGGGGTGGCGGTCACGGGCGGCTCGGCAAGGGCGCGGCGTGGACGCTATAGTTTAGCGCCCGAAGCAAAACCGAAGCAAGAGGGAGATGGCGCCTGATCGCTGACGTGAGGCGTCGCAGGAAAAGTATGTCATTCCGAGGCCGATCGCCCCGATGCTGATTCCTCGCGAATGCCGGTCGCCCGAGGAATCCATAGGCCGCGCCGCGCAGACCGCCGCCTCTCGCGCGGAGGCAGGCCACAGATTCCTCAGGCGCACGAGATTGTGCACGACGAGGGGCTGGCGCGGCGCCTTCGGAATGACATACACGAGAGGCTGGCGCAGCGCTTTCGGGAATGACATACCAGACGAGAGGCTAGCGCAGCGCCGTCGGAATGGCATACCAGGACGAGAGGCGGCGAAGCGCCTTCGGAATGGGGGATACCAGAACGTCGGCTCCCATAGGGGTGGGATGCGAGGCGCGTGTTGAAGGACAGGTCCCTCGAAGTCCGCCGATGCACGGCGATTGTGGGGATGTGAGACCGGACGAGGTCGATTCTGCGTGACAACAACGGAACCTGACGGAGGGGGGATGACGAGGACGAGGAAGCTGATGGGCGCCGCCGCGCTGCTCCTGCTGACGGCGTGCCCGATCCCGCGGGAGTTGCGCGAGACGGCGCCGCTGCCCGTGCACGCCGAGTTCCTGGAGAGCGTGAACGGGCTGCAGCGCCGGCTCGGCGAGGCCAGCACCGTGATCCTGCACGTGGGCCGCAACCGCGCCGACTACGACGCGGGGCACATCCCCGGCGCGCGCTGGCTTCCGCTCTCGGCCATCGTCACCGAGCGCGACGGGGTGCCCAACGAGCTCCCCTCCGTCGAGGCGCTGGATGCCGCGTTCGAGGCCGTGGGCGTCTCCGACGACAGCCGCGTGGTGGTCTACGGCGATCCGCTTCTGGCGGCGCGCGCGTTCTTCACGCTGGACTACCTGGGCCATCCCCCCGCGCTGCTGAACGGCGGGCTGGCGGCGTGGCGCGAGGCCGGGAAGACGGTGGAGACGGCGGAGCCGGCCGCCCGCCGCGGCACCTTCACGCCGCGGCCGCGCCCCGAGCTGGTGGTCGACGCGGAGTGGGTGCGGCAGCACCTGACCGACAGCACGGTGGTGCTGATCGACGCGCGGCCGCCCGAGGAGTTCTCGGGCGCCACGCCGGGCGAGGGCGTCACGCGGCCGGGACACATCCCCGGCGCGAAGAACGTGTTCTGGCGCAACACCGTGGTGAGCGACGCCAACCCCACGCTGCGCGGGTCCGACGTGCTGCGCGCGTTCTACCGCCTGGCCGGCGCCCGCGCGCCGGGCGAGCCGGGCGAGTTCGTCACCGAGCGCCCGCGCTACACCGCCGGCGACACCACGCGCCCGCGCCGCGGCGAGCAGCGGGAGCAGCGCGAGCCGCGCCGCGTGCAGCAGAAGGTGACCGCCACCACCGTGGTGACCTACTGCCGCACCGGCGTGCAGGCCAGCTGGGACTACTTCGTGTCGCGGTTCCTGGGCTACGACACGAAGATGTACGACGGCGGCTTCATCGACTGGAGCCGCCGCGGGACGGACTACCCGGTGGAGCGGTAGAGGCCCCTCATCCCCCCGACCCCCTTCTCCCAAACTGCGGGAGAAGGGGGGGGAACTCAGTGTGGGGAGAGGGTTTGGCGCGGGTTGGGCGATATTTTTCCCGCCGCGGGTGGCCCCCTCCCCCAGCCCCTCCCCCGCTGCGCAGGGGAGGGGAGAACTCAGCGCGGGGTGGGACTTTGCGTGAGGGATGCGCGCCCGGAGGGCCGGGACACCGCCGCGCGTGCACGGACGCCGATTCCGCGGTAGAATGCTTTGCGCGGCGGGGGCCCGGCGCCGTTGGCCACAGTTGTATCGTGGCCTACGGCGCGCGCAGCCCGTTTGGGCGTCTAAGCGCCCAACACGTCCAAACCTTGCAGTAACAAAGACTTCAGAGATACACAGAAAGACGGACGAGGAGTGCGAGATGGAGACCACGACCAAGCAGCAGCGCAAGGTGACGGTGAGCTGCGCGTTCTGCGGCCGCCTGAACCGCGTGGACCTGGCGCGCGCGGCCGACCGGCCGAAGTGCGGCGAGTGCGGGCGCCCCATCCTGCTGGACCGGCCGCTGGCGCTCAGCGACGCCACCTTCGACCGCGTGATCGCCGACGCGCAGGTGCCGGTGCTGGTCGACTTCTACGCCGACTGGTGCGGGCCATGCCGGCTGGTGGCGCCGATCATGGACGAGCTGGCGATGTCGCGGATGGGCAGCATCCTGGTCGCCAAGCTCGACACCGACCGCAACCAGCAGGTGGCGCGGCGCTTCGAGATCGCGTCGATCCCCACGGTGATGGTGTTCCGCAACGGGAAGGTCGCGGCCAAGCAGATCGGCGCCCTGCCCAAGATGGCGTACGAGGGGCTGCTGGAGCAGGCGATGCGGCAGCCGGTTTGACCGGCGCCGTCCGCATCGCGGGCACCGGGCGCTGGCTGCCGCCGCGGGTGCTCGCCAACCCCCAGGCCGCCGCGCTGGCCGGCGTGGACGAGGCGTGGATCGTCCGCCGCACCGGCATCCGCGAGCGCCGCGTGGCGGAAGACGACGTCGGCACCGCGGCGATGGCCTTGGCCGCGGCCCGCGAGGCACTGGCGTCCGCATCCCTCCCGCCGGACGCGGTCGGCCTGATCGTCGTGGCCACCAGCACCCCCGACCACCTGACCCCGCCCACCGCCTGCGAGGTGCAGGCGGCCATCGGCGCGCACGCCGCCGCCGCGTTCGACGTGGAGGCCGGCTTCGCGGGATGGATCTACGCCCTGATCACCGCCGAGTCTCTCCTCCGTGCCGGCCT
>DASUYB010000122.1 GCA_036377595.1 Longimicrobium sp.
GCGCTCACCAGCATCCCGAGCCCGCCCAGCACGGCCGAGATGTTCGTGACCGCGTCGGGGGAGTTGAGGAGCTGCGAGGCGCCGTCGATCGCGTGCGGCATCAGGAACGGCACGAGCAGCAGGACGGCGGCGTAGACCCACGTGGCCGGCCGCCGCAGCGCGTACGCCAGCTCGAAGCGGAAGACCTCGCCGACCATCACGAGGCCGCCTCCGCCTGCGCGCCGGCACGGGCCCCGAGGACTCCGTTCATCACGCTGAAGTAGACGTCCTCCAGGTCCGGCTCGGCGGGCTCGAAGCCGGGGCCGGGCGCCGCCTCGCTGTGGACGTGCACGAGCGTGCGTCCGCCCAGGAGCCGAGTCGAGATCACCGCGTGCGCCCGCTCCACCTCGGCCAGCGCGCTCTTCTCGATCACCCGGCGCCAGATCCTCCCCCGCATCGCCTCGATCGCCGCGAGCGGCTCCGCCTCGAGCAGGATCTCGCCGCGGTCGATGATCGCCATCCGCGTGCACAGCTCGGAGACGTCCTCCACGATGTGGGTGGAGAGGATCACCGCGCTGTTCTCGCCCAGCTCGCTCAGCAGGTTCAGGAAGCGCACGCGCTCGGCCGGGTCCAGCCCCGCCGTGGGCTCGTCCACGATCAGCAGCCGGGGGTTGCCCAGCAGCGCCACCGCCACCCCGAAACGCTGCTTCATCCCCCCCGAATAGCCGCCCAGCTTCTGCCCGCGCACCTCCCACAGGTTCGTCTGCCGCAGCAGCGCGTCCACCACCTCCCTGCGCGTCCGGCGCTCGGCGATCCCCTTGAGCAGCGCGAAGTGGTCGAGCAGGTCCTCCGCGCTGACCTTGGGATACACCCCGAACTCCTGCGGCAGGTATCCCAGCGTCCTGCGCACCTCGTCCTTCTGGCCCACCACGTCGATGTCGCCCAGGCGGATGCTCCCTTCGTCGGGCTCCTGCAGCGTGGCCAGGATGCGCATCAGCGTGGACTTGCCGGCGCCGTTGGGGCCGAGCAGGCCGTACATCCCCACCGGGATCGTGAGGCTCACGTCCTTCAGCGCCTGCACGCCGTTGGCGTAGGTCTTGGAGACGCCGTCGATCTTCAATTCCATGATTGCGTGACGGTGGTGGACGAACGGGGAGACGAGGTCGGCGGACGCAACCGCAATCGATTGTGCATTCTGATCGGATGTCATTCCGAGCGGCGCCGCTGCTCCGAACCTTCAATCGCGCTGATGCCAGGCGGCGCCCGAGGAATCTGTGACATGCGTCCGAGCAACAGGCGGCCTGTGGCTCGGGAGCCATTCCCGTCCGCCACCGGTTCAGCGGAATCCGAAGATCAGCGGGAAGACGAACGCGACGACCGCCGCCCACCCGGCGAGGACGTAGAGGTAGGTCGTCTGCCAGTCGAGCAGGCGCGAGAAGGCGACGCGACCCCGGAGGAAGCGCGCGTACAGGAAGGCGGAGCCGGCCAGGTTCACCAGCAGGACCACGTTCTCGCCCAGCGCCGCGACCCGGTTGGGCGTGAACCCGAAGTCCGAGATGCGCGTCCCCACCGCCCACAGCGCCAGGAGGTCCACCAGCAGGGCGGTTCCCACCAGCGTCAGCTGGACCCAGTCGTTCAGCGCGGGGCGGGCGAGGTGGTCGCGCGCGGAGAACGAGTAGAGGAGGAGCGCGAAGACCACCACCAGCAGGAGGTCGAAGGCGATGAGGATCTCCCGCGCCGGGTCGATCCCCTGGCCCGTCGCCACCATCGTGGCCATGAAGCCGAGCAGGAGCAGGGCGAAGAGCGGCGAGAAGATCCGGGTCAGCACGGGCGCCATGTTCTCGATGACGCTCTGCTTCGCCTCCACCAGCCAGGTGGCGACGACGGTGGCGCCCGCGAAGCCGGCGGGCACGATCCATTCGCCCACCAGCATTTCCGCGTCGATGCCGATCGCCTGGAAGAGGGCGTGCGTCGTCCCGATCAGCACGCCCCCGCCCAGCGCGATCAGCACGAAGTAGATGAACAGCTCGCCCGTGAAGCGGACGAAGTCCATCCGCCTCTCGTTCCCCCGCCAGCGCCCGCCGACGTAGGCCACGCCCACGCACAACCAGAGCGCGATGGGCAGGTGGATCACGGTGAGGATCAGCGTGTCGGCCTCGGGCGACGTCGTGAAGGGGAACGCGTTCACGGCGGCGGCCGCCACCGCGAACGCGGCGGCGAGCCACATCCGGACCGGGCCCGAGAGCGGACGCTCCCACGCGAAGTACGCGACGATGAACGGGAGGGTGAAGAAAGCGAGGTTGAGCGGATAGAACGTCTCGTCGCCGAAGCCGATCCCGAAGAGCGCCGGGAGCTTGATGGCCACCCCGGCCGCCACGGCCAGGGCCAGCGCCACCCACATCTTTCGCGAGCCGTACGCCGCCGCCGGCTCCGCGCCGGCGTCCGGGCCGTCTCCCGAGAGGACGAGCTGCTTCCAGAGACGCTCCGAATGCTCCCGGGCGAACTCGCGCGTCAGGGCGTCGATCGCCCCCATCCGCTTGACCGCCACCAGGAACGCCTCGTCGGCGGAGAGCCCGTCGGCGCGCAGCGAGGCGATCTGCTCGCGCAGGTGGTCTTCCAGCTCCGCAGCGTCGGAGCCGGTGATCGTCCGGCTCCGGCGCAGGTGCGCCCGCCACGCCTCGATCTGCTGCTCCAGGGCGTCCGCCGCCGCGTCGTCGGGATTCGGGTTCATGCTCAGCCGCGCTGGGGAAAGAAGATGAGGTGCGGAGGGATGGACGCCATCAGTGCCGGCCAGACGTTCCGCAGCGCCTGGTCCACCGTACGCCACTGGCGCCGCTCCTCGGCCAGCTGCTGGCGGCCGGCCTCGGTGACGCGGTAGTACTTCCGCCGCCGCCCCGACTCCGCCTGGTCCCAGCGAGCCTCGACCAGCCCGGAGCGTTCCAGCCGGTGCAGCACCGGGTAGAGCATCCCGTCCGTCCATTCCAGCTCGCCGCCGGACAGCTCGCGCACCCGCTTCAGGATGGCGTAGCCGTAGCTGTCCCCCTCGGCCAGGATCGCCAGCACCAGCGGGGTCGACGAGGCCGCGACGAGGTCCTTGTTGATGCTCATCGGACCCGCGCGCTGCATGTGAGCCGGGGGGCGTTCACCGCGGCGGTGCGAGGCCGCGCATACATAGAGCCGGGATACATAGGACTACAATGTATCGTGGATGACGTACACGTCAAGTACTCTGCGATACAAAGCCGAGCCACGCAACACGTCCGCACAGGAATGTCATTCCGAAGGCGCTCGCCGCCCTGTCGTCCCCGAAAGAAGACTCACACGGAGGGAACGGAGGAAACGGAGGACCTATTTCGTCTTTTCTCCGTTACCTCCGTTCCCTCCGTTCCCTCCGTGTGAGACATGCTGTTGGCTGATTGGGGATGCACCCCCAATCGACCGGAATGGCATCACGATTCCTCCATCTCCTCCGTCTCGCCGGACTGGTAGGCGGCCAGCAGCCGGTCCAGCCGCGGCCGCGAGATGCCGAGGATGCGCGCCGCGCGGCTCTTGTTGCCGCGCGTGTGGGCAAGCACCCGCTCCACGTGCCGCTGCTGCGCCTGCGCCAGCGTCCCCAGCGGATCGCCGCCGTCCTCCTCGTCGTCCGCGGCGGCGAGCGAGGGGGCCAGGGAGAAGCCTTCGGGCGAGAGCGCGGAACCGCGCGCCACCACCGCCGCGCGCAGGATGGCGTTCTCCATCTCGCGCACGTTGCCGGGCCAGTCGTGCTCCTGCAGCATCCGCATCACCGTTGGCGAGATGACGGAGACGTCCTTCCCCAGCTCGCGCGCGGCGCGGGCCAGCAGGTGCTCGGCGAGGACGGGGATGTCTTCCTTGCGCTCGCGCAGCGGCGGGATGCGGATCTCCACCACGCGCAGGCGGAAGTACAGGTCCTCGCGGAACTTCCCCTGCCGCACCAGCTCCTCGATGGGGCGATGGGTGGCCGCGACCACGCGCGCCTGCGTCTTCCGCGCGCGCTCGCCGCCCACGGGGTGGAACTCCTTCTCCTGGATCACCCGCAGCAGCTTGGCCTGGAACGCCGGGCTGGTGTCGCCGATCTCGTCCAGGAAGATGGTGCCGCTCCCCGCCAACTCGAACTTGCCGCGCCGGTCGGCCACCGCGCCGGTGAACGCGCCCTTCACGTGGCCGAACAGCTCGGACTCGAGCAGCGACTCGGCCAGCGCGGTGCAGTTGATCGCGACGAACGGCTCCGCCGCCCAGGGGCTGTACTCGTGGATCGCGCGGGCGACCAGCTCCTTCCCCGTCCCCGTCTCGCCGCGGATCAGCACGGGGGTGCGCGTGGACGACAGCATCCCGATCAGCTTGTAGATCTCGATCATCTGCGGCGAGCGCCCCACGCCGTAGCGCAGCGTGTCGGCCGCGCGGCCGTCGCCGGTCTTCGCGCGCGAGCGGGCGGCGCGGTCGCGCAGGCACCGGGCGACCAGGAGATCGAGCTGCTCGAGGTCGACGGGCTTCACCAGGAAGTCGTACGCGCCGCCGCGGATGGCGCCGATGGTGGTGCCCATGTCCTCGTAGCCCGTCATCACGATCACGTCGGTGTCGGGCATGCCGGCGTTGACCTTCTCCAGCAGCTCCAGCCCCGTCATCCCGTCCATGTGCACGTCGGTGACGAGCACGTCGGGGCGGAACTCGTGCAGCTGCGAGAGCGCGGACTCGGCGCTCCCGGCGGTGCGCACCTCGAAGCCGGCGCGGCGGAAGTGGACCTCGAGCGCCACCGAGGCGGCGGGCTCGTCGTCCACGATCATGATCCTGCGGCTCACGGCATCATCGCGGGTTGTGGAAGCATCTTCGCGTGGATCGTATCGTCGAACTGCAACGGAAAACTGCAACTGCGGATTCGGGCGTGTCCCCCGCTGCGCGGGGGCCGGGCTGCGCGCGCCGTAGGCCACGGTACTACTGTGGCCAACGGCGCCGGGCCCCCGCCGCGCCGGCCATCCCCGCGGACGCCGGCGACGGCTCGCGCGCGGCGGTGTCCCGGCCCTCCGGGCGCGCATCCCTCACGCAGACGCTCGTCGCCGCGCTGTGTTCTCCCCTCCCCTGCGCAGCGGGGGAGGGGCCGAGGGAGGGGGCCAGCCGGGGCGGGTACGATGCCCGGCGAAGCGCACGGATGCCTGTCCGGCTACCCCTCCCGGTACGGGCCCGGTACGGGAGGGGTGGCGAGCCTAGGCGAGCCGGGGAGGGCGCCTACCGCCGCGACGGGTGCGGCGGGCCGGGAGGCGGCCCCGGAGGCGGCCCGTGCGGCGGTCCGGGGATCTGGCCCGGCGGCGGCGGGTTGCCCACCGGGCCGCCGTCGCCCGTTCCCTGGAACTGGCAGCATCCCGACGCGCAGGCCATCCACGCGTACGACAGCCCGGTCTGCAGCAGCCGCTCGACGTCCCACACCACCCCGGGGCCGCCGCCGGACGCCGCTGCGCCACCGGGCCGCATCGCCCCCGTGGCGAGGAAGGTCTGCCGCCACTGCGCCGCCGGCGGGCGCACGGTGGAGTCGGGGTGCTCCTCGTAGGTGAACTGCCACCCCGCCGTCACGCTCTCGTAGATCACCCGCGTGCGGCCGCCGGGCGTCTGGAACAGCGCGATCCCCGTGTCGCCCTTCACCATCAGGTACACCTGCTGGTTGGCGTTGCGCGTGCCGAACCCGATCGACGCCGGCTTGGCGCCGGTGGACCAGGTCACCAGCCCCAGGATGCGCAGGCTGTCCTGCTCCGCCATGGCTTTCGTCAGGCAGTTCACGCCCTTCGCCGCCCAGATGGTCATGTCGGCCGGGCCGCACCCCTGCCCCCGGCAGGGCACCACCGGCCGGGCGTCGCCCACGGGAAACATCACCCCGTAGTCGATCAGGAACCGGGTCACCTGCGACCACGGCTGCCCGTTGGCGGCGGTGAAGTAGCTGGGCGGCACCGCGGGCGGCGGCGTGCACGGCACCTGCGCGGCGGCCGCTGCGGGCGCCGCGGCGGCGGCCACCAGCGCCAGCCCGCGCCGGAGCCGGTGGGAAACGCGCTTTCCGGAACGCATGGGACTTCGTCTCCTGGACTGAAAGGGCGGGGTACCCGGCCGGCCCGGTGCCGGCCGGGGTCACGCTACCGGCGCGGCGGCGCCGGGGGAGGACCCGGAGGAGGACCTGAAGGCGGGCCCGGAGGAGGACCTGGAGGCGGGCCCGGAGGTCCGGGCGGCGGCGGGAGCGGCCCTTGCGGCCCCTTGGGCCCGGGCTTGGGGGGACCGTCGCCGGTGCCCTGGAACTGGCAGCACCCCGACGCGCATGCCATCCACCCGTACTGCAGCGTGACGAGATCCTGCGAGCGATTGCCGCTGTCCGGCACCGCCGGGCCGGCGGCCGCGGACGCGCCCGCGGCCGGACCGAGCAGCTGCTCCACCGTGGTGTCGCGCCACCGCGCCGCCGGGCCGGCCGGCACCCGCACGCTGTCCGCGTGCGTGTGGGCGGTGGTGTCGTAGGCGAACCGCCATCCCGGCGCGGTGCCCACCGGCTGCCGCGCGAACGCCGTCACGCTCCCGCTGCGATAGAGCGCGTACACGGTGTCGCTGCGCACCAGCAGGAACACGGTGCTGTCGGAGTTGTCGGGGCCGAACCCGTACGCGGGGAGGAGGCCCGGTCCCTGTCGCGTGACCCGCCCCACGATCCTGAGCTGGCGCTCGAAGTCCGCCGGCATCAGGCAGTTCGCCCTGTGCTCCGACTGGATCCAGAGCGTCTTCGGCGTGCAGCTCTGGAAGGACCCGTTGCAGAGCGTCACCACCGCGGTATCGGAGACGCCTTCGTCGAACGCCACCCCCGCGCTCGCGAAATAGGCCTCCACCCCGCTCCACGGCTGGTTTCCGCCGATGCCGAAGTACCGCGAGGTGTCCACCGCCGGCGTGGTCTCGCACTGCACCGCGTTCGCTTCGGCGGCGCGGGCGCCCGCCCGCCGGTCGGAAGCCGGCGCGCACGCCAGCAGGATCGCCGCGGGGACCAGCGCCGTCCGCCATCGTGCCGTTCGTCGCATTGTCGCCTCCATTGATGAAGGACCCGGTATGGCTCCGGAGCGGCTCCGGAGCAGTCGCGGCGCGGCGGTGCCGGGCCGCGGTCATTTCGTTCTCGTAAAGGGGATGGAGGAGATCGGGGTGATTGGTTCGGCCCCCAAACTACTCCCCCCGCCGTCGCGCACAAGAAATCCTGTTTCCCCTCCGCGCCTCTCCCGCCGATCCCTCGCCGCACCAGCCGTCCGGGACGATGGACCCGGCGGAATCCCCGGAAAACGGCGACGGGACCGATCCCCGTCTCCACCGTTCGGCGTGTCCCGATCCCGTCGTGGCAGGGGCGGCGGAGGCGCGCGAACCTGGTACACGGTGGCGCATCAGGACTGCCGCGGGCCTTGCATCCGCCGCCCGTGCCCCCCACTATGCGTTTCCCGGCTCAACCAGTTTTCCCCGCGCTATCACCCCCCGCGAATCCGCCGTGTTTTCGCTGAAGCTGCTGGGCTGCGCCGCGCTCGAGAACGACGGCGTCCCGGTCACCGGCCGCGCCGTGCACCGGCGGCGGCTGGCGCTGCTGGCGGTGCTGGCGGCGGCGCGCGGGCGGATGGTGGGGCGCGAGCGGGTGATCGGGTACCTGTGGCCCGAGCATTCGGGCGACGCCGCGCGCCACCTCCTTTCCGAGTCCCTCTACATCCTCCGCAAGGCGCTGGGCGACGAGGCCTTCCTCTCCGCCGGCGACGAGCTGGCGCTGGACCTGTCGGTGGTGCGGAGCGACGTCGCCGACTTCCACCGCGCGCTCGAGGACGACAATCCCGAGCGCGCGGTGGCGCTTTATGCCGGGCCCTTCCTGGACGGCTTCTACGTGGCCGACGCGCCCGACTTCGAGCGCTGGGCCGAGCAGGAGCGCGACCGGCTGGCGCGCGCCCAGGCCCGCGCGCTCGAGGCGCTGGCCGAGGCGGCCGAGGCCGAGGCGCAGCCGCTGCGCGCGGCGGAGTGGTGGAAGCGGCTGGCGCGCGAGGACCCGTACAGCTCGCGCATCGCGCTGCGGGTGATGCAGGCGCTGGAGGCGGGGGGAGAGCGGGCGGCCGCCGTGCGCCACGCCTCGGTGCACGCCGCGCTGGTGCGCAGCGAGCTGGGCGCCGAGCCCGACGCCGAGATCGAGGCGTTCGCCCGGCGCCTGCGCGACGCCCCGCGCCCCGCCCCCGCGCCGCCGCCCGTCGCCGAGCCGGCGCCCGCGCTCGCGGCCGCATCGGCGGGAGAGGGGGCGACGGCGGTGCTCGAGGCGCCGCCCGCGGTCGCGGCCGAGCCGGCCGTATCCCCCTCCCCCGCGCCGCGGCGGGAGGAGACGGTCGTTCCCACGCGCCCCCGACCGCGCCTCACCCGGCTGCGCATCGCGGCGATCGTCGGGATGGTCGCGGCGATCGTGCTCGTCTCCCTCTTCCTCTACCAGCGCGCGTCGAGGGAGCAGGGCGACGCGTCGCTCTTCATCGTCCTCCCCTTCAAGCAGGGGAGCGGGCCGGGGGCGAGCGCGCTCTCGCCCGACCAGGCCGAGCTGCTGGTGTACGACGCGCTCTCGCGGTGGCGCGACGTGCGCGTGGTGGACGCCCAGCGCGCGCGCGACCTGATGGCGCGCCGCGGCACGCCGTCGACGCTCGACCAGGCGCGCCGCATCGCCGCCGACGCGGGCGCGGGGCGGCTGCTGTGGGGCGAGATCACCCCGCTGGGCGACAGCGTGGCGGTGCGCGCGGCGCTGTACGACCTGTCCGACGGGGGCTCGCTGGCGCAGCGCACCGTGCGCGTGGGCCGCGACCTGCACGGCGTGTCGCAGCGCATCGGCGACCTGGTGGCCGCGCTGGTGGGGCGCGGCGGCTCGAGCGGCGAGGCGGCGGGGACCAACTCGCTGGCGGCGTGGCAGGCGTACCAGCGCGGGCGCACGGCGCTGGCCAACTGGGACCTGGACCGCGCGCGCGACGAGCTGGGGCGCGCCGTGGTGCTGGACCCCGGCTTCGCGCGGGCGCACCTGTGGCTGGCGCAGGCGCAGGAGTGGAGCGGCCCGGGGGTGGTGCCGCGGGTGGAGTGGCGCGGCCACGCGGCCAGCGCGCTCTCCGACTCCATCCGCCTCTCGCCGCGCGAGCGCGAGCTGGGGTGGGCGCTCTCGCTCCTCGGCGACCGCCGCTTTCCCGAGGCCTGCGCCGCCTACCGGGCCATGGTGGCGCGCGACTCGACCGACTTCACCGGCTGGTACGGGCTGGGCGACTGCCAGAACAACGACCGGGTGGTGGTGCGCGACCCCGCCAGCCCGTCGGGGTGGCGCTTCCGCAGCAGCGCCAACGCCGCGCTGATGGCCTACGCCCGCGCGCTGCGCACGGTGCCCAGCGCGCTGCAGGCGTTCCGCGGCTCGGGGTTCAAGCGCCTGCAGGAGCTGCTGCAGACCAGCGGCTTCGTGCGCCCCGGCATCGCCACCGGCCCCGCTCCGGGCGACACCCTGCTCTTCGCGGCGTACGCGGCGCTGGAGGGCGACACCATCGTGTACGTCCCCTGGCCGCGCGAGGACGTGGCCGCGCTGAAGAAGGAGACCATCCCCCCCACGCGCGGGCTGGCCGACACGCACAACCGCGGGCTGCTGGTGGACGTGCTGAAGGAGTGGACGCGCGCCTTCCCGCGCAGCGCCGACGCGCACGAGGCGCTGGCGCGCGGGCTCGAGGAGGCGGGGCAGATCCGCGCCGTGCGGCAGGGGGCGCCCTCGGCGTTCAGCGAGATCGCCCTGGCGCGGGGTCTGGCCGAAGACCGCGAGCAGCGGCTGCGGCTGGCCGTGGCGCAGGTGCGGCTGGACCTGCGCGTGGGCGACTTCGCGCGGGCCCGGGCGCGCGCCGACTCGGTGTTCGCGCGGTGGCCCGAGCCGGGGCCGCGCGACGCGCTGGCGATGGCGCCGCTGGCGGTGCTCACCGGCCGCGCCGGGCGGGCGGGCTCGCTGCTGCGCACCGCCGCGCCCGAGCGCGGATGGTTCTTCACCCCGCGCGGCGATTCGGTCGAGATCGCCGTGCCCGTGGCCGAGGCGCAGGCCGACGTGCTGGCCGCCGCGGCGCTGGGGACGCGCGCCGAGGTGCGGCAGGCCGAGGCGCGGCTGCAGCAGCTGCTGGCCGCCTGGGTCGACGCGCCGCGGGTGGGCGCGGCGCGCTCGGCGCTGCTGAACGGGCCGCGGCGCCTGGCCGGCGCGTACGGCATCGCGCCCGAGGCGCCGCTGGCCGACGCCGACTACATGGTCGAGATGCAGCAGATGGTGGCCGCCGGCGACGCGGCCGGCGTGCGCGCGCGGATGGCCGCCATGCGCGAGGCGCTGGGCACGCGCCGCCCGGGCGACATGGACCTGTCGTTCGTCTTCCCGCAGGCCGCGCTGCGCCTGGCGCTGGGCGACGCCGCCGGCGCCCAGGAGGAGCTCGACCGCACGTTGCTGACGCTGCAGGCGCTCCCCTACAAGGTGCTCGACACGCCGGAAGAGGCGGGCGGGCTGGTGGGGATCATTCGCCAGCGCATCCAGCTCGCCACCGCCACGGGCGACACCCGCACCGCGGCCTACTGGCGCAACGCGCTCTCCACCCTCTGGGCCAACGCCGATCCCGCGCTGAAGACGACGGTGCGCTAGTCTGACATTCCAAATTTCACACAGAGGACACAGAGGATAAAGAGAGGCACAGAGGACTGCGGTGAGTTCTCTGTGCCTCTCTGTACCCTCTGTGTCCTCTGTGTGATTGTTTTTCAGGATTGCCGTTCCTCGCGACTGCGGTTGCGGCACAGGGTGATGGATCGGATCATCAGGAGCTTTCCTGACTGAGTCCTGACGCGATCGACGTTTCGTGACGGAGATACAGAACCCCGAACCACACGTCGCGGCGCCGCGGCTGCGCGGCACCGCGCGCGAGCTGGCGCGCTTCGCCGGGCGGCCGAACCTGGCGGCGGGGCTGCGCGCGGCGGTGGCCACCGTGCTGCCGATGGCCGTCGCCGGCGCGCTGCACGTGGACGGTGCGTCGTGGCTGGGGCTGGCCGGCTTCTCCGTGGCGATCGGAGACAAGGGCGGCGCCTACGTCACCCGCGCGCGGACGATGGGCGCGCTGACGCTGGCCATCGCCGTCGCGGGCGTCCTGGGCGGGCTGGCGGGCGAGCGGCCGGGGATCGCGGTGCCGGTGGTGTTCGCGTGGGCGTTCGCGGGCGCGCTGCTGCGGGCGTTCGGCGCGGCGCCCACCTCGGTCGGCATCTCGTCGACCATCACCTTCGTCATCGCGCTGGCGGCGCCGGCGGCGGGGGTGGGAGATGCGCTCGGGCGCGGCGGGCTGCTGCTGGTGGGCGGCGCGCTGGCGCTGGCGCTCTCGCTCTTCCTCTGGCCCATCCGCGCCTATCGCCCCGCGCGCCTGGCGCTGGCCGCCTGCTACCGTGCGCTGGCCGGCTACGCCGACGCGGTGGCCGCCGCCGCGCCGCGCGACTTCGGCGCGTTCCGCACCGCGCTCGAAGCCGCGCGCGACACGCTGGCCGCCACGCGCCGCGGCCGCCCCGGCGAGACCGGGCGCGGCGAGCGGCTGCTGATGCTGGCCGAGGCCGCCGACCGCACCTTCGCGGCGACGGCGGCGCTCGGCGGCGCGACCGACGTCACCCCCGCCGATCCCGCCGACGAGGCGGCGCTGGCGCGGGCGAGAGAGGCCGCCGCGGCCGCCGCCGTCCTCGCGCGCGATCTGGCCGACGCGGTGGAGCGCGAGCGCACGCCGGGCGATCCTCCGCCCTTCCCCGTCGCCACCGAGCCGGAGACGGAGACGCTGGCCGGGCGCCTGGCCGCGTCGCTCCGGCGCGAGGCCATGCGCGCGTGGGAGGCGGCCGCGGGGGTGGAGAGCGGCCGCCCCGTCCGTCTCCCCGAGTCCCCGCCCGCCGATCCCGGCCCGCCGGTCGGCGAGGTGCTGCGCGAGAACCTGACGCTGCGCTCGGTCACCCTGCGGCACGCGCTGCGGGTGGGCGTGACCGCCGCGGCGGCGACGGCGCTGGCGCACGTGCTGGGCGTGGAGCGCGGCTACTGGGTGACGCTGACGGCGCTCATCGTCCTGCAGCCGTCCGCGGGCGCCACGTGGGTGAAGGGGCTGCAGCGGATCGGGGGGACGATGGCCGGCGGCATCGCGGCGGCGGGGATCGGCGCGCTGGTGCACGATCCCCGCGCGCTGCTGCTCGTCACCTTCGTCCTCGCCTGCGCCACCGCGTCGATGCTGCAGGTGAACTACGCACTGTATTCGGCGCTGCTGACGCCCACCTTCGTGCTGCTGGCCGAGGCCGCCGCGCCCGACCGGCACCTGCCGATGGTGCGCATCGCCAACACGCTGATCGGCGGGGCGCTGGCGCTGGTGGCGGCGCGGCTGCTCTGGCCCGCGCCCGAGCGCCTCGCCTTCCGCGGGCGCCTGGCCGAGGCGGTGCGCGCCTGCGCCGCGTATGTCCGCGTGGCCGCGCGGCGCCATGCGGGCGGGGCCACGCGCGCCGAGGCCGACGCGGCACGGCGCGCGACGGGCCTCTCCGTGCTGAACGCGGAGGAGTCGCTGCAGGTGGTGCTGTGGGAGGGGCGCGCGGGGCACGCGCCCGAGGCGGGGATGGCCGCGCTCGCCTACCTCCGCCGCCTAGGCGAGGCCGCGAACGCGCTGGCCTACGCCCCCGCCGCCCCCGACGGCGCAGGAGACGCCGTCGTCTCCTTCGGCGCGGAGGCCGGCGACGCGCTCGACGGCCTGGCCGCGGCGATCGAGACGGAGGGCCGGCAGGTGCGGATCGCCGAGCTCGACGTGCCGCCCACCCCCGACCCGGCGGTGGCCCAGCGGCTGGCCGTCGTCTCCGACGTCGTGGTCGCGCTCGAACGCGTGCTCGCGCGCGGAATCCTGGAGATCGAGAGCCAGCGCACGGAGCAAGCGTGAGAGGGTGTCGCTGAACCTGCGGACACCCCGTCGGGTGTCATCCTGAGGGCGCGGAGCACCGAAATCGCGTTCAACCGAATCCCTGCGCGCCCGAAGGATCTTGCAGGGGCGGACCGGATGTCTGCCCGGAGAAGCCGGAATCTCCCGCGGAGCCGAGTAGATCCTTCGGCCTGCAAACGCTTGCACAGACGCTGATTACGGTCTGGCCGGCCTCAGGATGACGTCCGTGTGGGATCGGTCCGGGTGCAACGATTCCCGAACGAATCCCCGCGGATCCGGGATCAGCCGAAGCGGACGCGGGCGAAGTGGCGCTTGCCGCGCTGCAGCACCAGCTCGCCGGCGGCGGCGACGCGCGCCATGCGGTCCGTCACCTTCTCGCCGCCGACGGAGACGGCGCCCTGCTGGATCTGCCGCTGCGCGTCCGCGTTCGACGAGACCAGGCCCGCGCGCACCAGCAGCTTCGAGACGAGCACCTGCCCGTCGTGCGCGCCCAGCTCCGCGTCGCCGGGCGAGAGGTCGAACTCCGGCATCTCGTCGGGGATCTCCTTGCGCCGGAAGAGCGCGTCGAACGCCTCCTCGGCCTGCTGCCCCGCGCCCGCGGGGTGGTACTGCTCCACGATCAGCCGGCCCAGGCGGCGCTTGGCCTGGTACGGGTTCGACCTCGCCTCCCCCACCGCCGCCTCCAGATCCCCCGACGCCAGGCCGGAGGCGAGCCGGTACCACTCCTCGAGCAGGTCGTCGGGGATGGACATGGTGCGGCCGAACTGCTGGTCGGGCGCGTCGTCCAATCCCACGTAGTTGTCGTAGCTCTTCGACATCTTGCGCTCGCCGTCGGTGCCGCGCAGCAGCGGCATCAGCAGGCACACCTGCGGCTCCTGGCCATAGCGCGGCTGCAGGTCGCGCGCGACCAGCAGGTTGAACTTCTGGTCCGCGCCGCCCAGCTCCACGTCGGCGTTCAGCGCCACCGAGTCGTACGCCTGCATCAGCGGGTACATGAACTCGACGATGGAGATGGGGCGGTTCTCCTCGAAGCGCTTCTCGAAGTCGTCGCGCTCCAGCATCCGCGCCACCGTGTAGCTGGCCGTGAGGCGCAGGATGTCCTTGAGCTGCATCGGCGCCAGCCACCGCGAGTTGTACTCGATGCGGGTGCGGCCGCGGTCCAGCACCTTGTACACCTGCTCGGCGTAGGTGCGGCCGTACTCGCGCACCACCTCCTCGCTCAGCTGCGGACGCAGGTCGCTGCGGCCGCTGGGGTCGCCGATCAGCGCGGTGTAGTCGCCCATCACGAACACCACGTCGTGGCCCAGCTCCTGGAAGGTGCGCAGCTTCCGCAGGCTCACGGCGTGGCCGATGTGCAGGTCCGGCCGCGTGGGGTCGAATCCCTGCTTGACCACCAGCGGCTTCCCGCTCTTCAGCGACCGCTCCAGCTTGCGCGCCAGGTCGTCTTCGGGAACGATCTCCAGCGTGTCGCGCCGGATCTCGTCCATCTGCTCGTTCACGGGGGCAAAGCTCACGTCCGGCACCATCGGTTCGGGAGAATTCAGGTGATTCCGGTGGATGATCACAGGGCGCGGAGTGTAGCCGAACCCCGCGCGCGGGCGCAAGCCTGACCGGCGGCGGTGTCGCGGATTGGGACAACCGTCGCGACCGCACACATATCTCATCGCCTAAATTCTAAATCTACAGATACTTACAGCGGCACGTACAGTGCGGCCGGGGCGTCCCGGCGCCGCGGGGTGCGGCGCCTGGTCGGGGTGCCTGGCGCGTTCCCCACCGAGCGGCGCGCGCCCGGACCAGAGGCGGATCCTTCCCCTCGACCGGAGGTGCTCCATGAGGCCCATCCCGCTCGCGGCCGCGGCCGCGCTCGTGCTGCTGGCGACAGCCTGCGACGGCAGGTCCGGACCCGTACAGCCCGACGGACTCCTCGGCGCGAAGGAGGACCTGAACCGCAGGATCTCGCTCTTCGACGCGTGCGACCCCACCACCTTCAACGCGGCGCTCGGGGCGGGCACCTGCGTGCGCAGCGGCGGGATGACCTTCGACAAGTTCCTGGCGGAGCTCACGGCGCACCAGTCGGTGGGCGCGTGGCAC
The DNA here is from genome assembly GCA_036377595.1 of Longimicrobium sp. NCBI lineage: Bacteria > Pseudomonadati > Gemmatimonadota > Longimicrobiia > Longimicrobiales > Longimicrobiaceae > Longimicrobium > Longimicrobium sp. The sequence continues at coordinate 15,027 of DASUYB010000122.1, forward strand.
ATGACGCCCACCAACCTGACCGTGGGCGTGGGCCAGACGCTGCTGGTGACCAACCGCGGCGGCGAGGAGCACACCTTCACCGAGGTGGAGGAGTTCGGCGGGGGGATCGTGCCGCTGCTGAACCAGCTCTCCGGCAACACGACGGTCGCGCCCGAGTGTACGGAGCTGGAGGCGGACGACTTCGTTCCCGCCGGCGGCACGTACACCGAGGAGGAGGACGAGGCGGGCGTCGAGAAGTACCAGTGCTGCATCCACCCGTGGATGCGGATGACGCTGCGGATCAAGTAGTCGACGCCGACCCGCGAATCCCCGACGCGTCGCGGCCCGCAGCCGCGGCGCGCCGCCGCTTTGGGGCTCGGATCGTCGCGCGCAGCGCCGTCACTTGTTTCGCGGGCGGTGACGGTTACCCGTCCTCGCTCGTCCTCTTGGGGAGATCAACGAAAGCGAAGGAGATGAGCGAGCCTGGTGCGGCGTCCGTGCTGGTGGTGGACGATCTGCCGGAGCAGCGGGAGATCTACCGCGCCATGCTGCGGCACGCGGGGATGCGCGTGCTGGAGGCGCACAACGGGGAGACCGCGGTGGACCTGGCCCGCGCCCACGTGCCCGCCGTCGTGCTGCTGGACGTACGGCTGCCGGACATCGACGGGTTCGAGGTGATGCGGCGGCTGCGGGCCGAGCCGCGCACGCGGCAGATCCCGGTGCTGCTGCTCACCGCGACCTCCGTTCCGGAGGACCGCCTCTACGGATTCGCGGAGCTGCTGACCAAGCCCGTGCCGCCGCGCGATGCGCTGGCGGCGGTCAGGCGCCACCTCTCGAGCTGATGATCCACACCGATCCGGGCTGACGTCATCCTGAGGCCGGCCAGACCGTAATCAGCGTCTGCGCAATCGTTTGCAGGCCGAAGGATCTATCGCTGCGTCAGCACGCAATCCAGTGGGAGGCACCAACACTTCCTCCGGATTCAGCAGGAGGGGGAGCGACCCGGTCCCGGATCGCTCCCCCTCGCTTTTGAACCGGCGACGCGCCGCCGCGATGGAATTCACCCGCCTCCACGCCGGCCTTCCCCCTCATTCGTAGCAGTCAGCGCACCGTCAAACGTTCTGCTTCAATTTCGTAATCAACTGCTGCACCGTCTTTTATGCTTCCAAATCGGATCGCACGGACCGTAACCGACGTAATTCTCGCACGACTTCTGCGAATCACGGCCGCGCAGATGTCCATCACCAGGAGTCGACCAGTGGGAACCAGGCTTGGTTCTGCACTGCTGGCGGCACTGTGCCTAGTGCCCAACGCGTGCACGGGATGGAACACGCGAGTCCTCGCCGCGGACCTGATGGGACGGGAGGCCCCGGTCCTCGCCGGCGAGCATGCCCGTGGCGGGCACGTCGGATCCTTCCCCGCCGAAGTGGCGAGGCTGGTCAACGCGCGGCGCAGGTCGGTGGGATGTCCGCCCCTGGAGTGGGATCCCGGGGCCGCGGCCGCGGCGCAGGCCCACGCGGACGACATGGCGCGCAGGGGGTATTTCTCTCACGTCTCACCCGAGGGCCGTACCCCCATCGACCGGCTGCGCGAGCGCGGCGTGAGGTTCCGCGCGGTCGCCGAGAACATCGCCGTCGGCCAGACGACACCGGAGCAGGTCGTCGGCGCTTGGCTGAACAGCCCCGGCCACCGCGGCAACATCGAAAACTGCCGCTACAGCCGCGCGGGTGTGGGTTTCAGGGACCATCGCTGGGCGGAGGTCCTGCTCAGACCTTGAGCGCCGGACAGTCGAACGCCGGGACCGATCAGGCCCCGGCGTTTCTTCATACGGCCCATCTCTACACGTTCGAGCGGGCCTGCAGGGCGCCACGGACCGCCTCGACCACCCGGTTGGGCTCGACCGGCTTGAACAGCACCGCCTCACAGCCGGATGCACGCGCCTCGTGATCGCTGTCGAACCGGTGCGCCGTCAGCAGGACGACGGGGATCGAGGCCGTGAGCGGGTCGGATTTCAGCAGCCGCGTCGCAGCCAGGCCGTCGAGGTGCGGCATGACCACGTCCATGAGCACCAGGTCGGGCTTCTCCTCGCGCGTCAGCCGGACGGCCTCGTTCCCATTCACGGCGTGCACGACGCGGTATCCGTGGTACTCCAGGATCACGCCGTAGATGTCGCGGTTGTCGGCGTTGTCGTCGGCGAGCAGGACTGTAGTCGTCATCGGGAGTCCGGGGCCATGCAGGCCCCTCGGTGGCGGAGCCGCAGCAAGGTCTGGCAGAGGAGCGGTGCGTTGTAAACGCTTGCGCCATCATAAGTTCCAGCGAGAGCGGCGGACTGCCGGCACGCCGCACCGTTGCAGCGAATTCGTTCGCCCCCTCTTATCATCCCCCTGGATCTCCTCACCTCACGCGCATCGTGTAAACGCGTCTCCGTCCACCGTCGTCTCATGGCGTCCACATCGGATCACTCACCGTTGAACGCCGCGAGTCGTGAGATGAACATCCCCCTGATCCCCCGCCTGACCCTGGCCTCCGCCGCCGCGATGGCGATCGTGACGGCCGCCGCGCCCGCCGCCGCGCAGGAGCGGCGCGAGGAGATGCCCGTCACCCCGGCGCTGGCCGATTCGGTCGCGCGCGCGGCGGCGGACCACGTGGCGTCGAAGTACATCTTCGTCGAGAAGGGCGACGAGGCCGCCCGGCTCGTCCGCCGCGGCGTGCGCGCCGGCCGCTACCGCGCGCTGGCCACCGCGTCGGCGCTGACCGATTCGCTCACCGCCGACCTGCGCCGCGCCACCGGCGACGCGCACCTGCAGGCGGTGTACAGCGTGCAGCCGCGCACCGCGCCGCCCAGCGCCGGCCGCACCGCCGCCGAGATGGCGCGCGACCGCGAGGAAGCCATCTTCCGCAACTACGGCTTCATGGCGCTCACGCGGATGGACGGCAACGTGGGCTACCTGGAGATGGTGCGCTTCGACGACCCCGCGCTCGCCGGCGCGACGCTCGCCTCCGCGATGGAGTGGCTGGCGGGGACGGACGCGCTGATCGTCGACCTGCGCTACAACGGCGGCGGCAGCGCGGCGATGGTGGCGCTGGTCGCGTCCTACTTCCTCCCCGAGGCCACGCATATCAGCACGCTCCACCACCGCGATCCCGCGGACGACGCGCAGCTGTGGACGCTCCCGCACGTCGCCGGACCACGTTATCTCGATCGCCCCGTGTACCTCCTGGTCAGCGGCCGCACCTTCTCCGCCGCCGAGGCGCTCGCGTACGACCTGAAGGCGCAGGGGCGCGTGACCATCGTCGGCGAGAACACGCGCGGCGGCGCCAACCCGGGGGGATGGCAGATGATCGGGACGCACTTCGGCGTGTTCGTGCCCACCGCGCGGGTGGAGAGCGCGGTGACGCACGGCAACTGGGAGGGCGTGGGGATTCGCCCCGACCTGGCCGTTCCCGCCGCGCAGGCGCGCAAGGCCGCGCACCGCGCCGCGCTGGAGCGCCTCCTCGCCGAGCGTGCGGACGCGGACCGCGCCGAGCTCTGGCGCGAGGCGCTGGAGATGCTGCGCGCCGACGACGCGCGCGCCGCCACGGCCGCGCGCTAGCCTCCCGATCGCCGACGAGCGGACGCGTGCCTGCCGACACCACCTCCGAGCCGCTGGACGCGCTCGCCGCGCGGGCGAGGGGCGGCGACGAGGGCGCGTTCGCGGCGCTGGCGGCGGCGGTGCGCGACCCCGTGCGGCGCTGGGCGCTGGTCCGCACCGGCGACCCCGACGACGCGGAAGACGTCGCGCAGGACGTGGTGATCCGGCTGCACCGCGGGCTGGCGCGCTTCGAGGGACGGTCGCGCTTCACCACCTGGCTGTACCGGCTGACCGCCAACGCCGCCGTGGAGCTGCTCCGCGGCCACGGACGGAGACGGCGGCTGCACGACGAGGCGGCGGGAGAGCTTCCGTCGACCGAATTGCGGGACCGCATCGGCGAGATGGAGGACGCGCGGACGGCGGCGCTGGTGCGCACCTTCTTCGCCGAGCTGCAGGGGCGCCAGCGCGAGGTGTTCGACCTCGTCGACCTGCAGGGCTACACCCCGGCCGAAGCCGCGGAGATGCTGGAGATCGAGCCGCCGACCGCGCGCGTGCACCTGCTGCGCGCCCGCCGCGCCCTGCGCGAGCGCATCCTGGCCGCGCACCCGACCCTGATGGACGACCGATGACGATGGACTGCCCGACCGCCCGCGGCCTCCTCCTCGAGGCCGACCCCGCCGAGCTGCGGGGGGATGGAGATTCGCCGCTCGCCGCGCATCTCCGCGAGTGCGCCGACTGCCGGGCGCGCGCGGATGCGATCCTCGCCGGCGAGGCGGAGCTGGACGCCGCGCTGCGCACCCTCACCGCGCCGCGGGCGGGGACGCGCGTCATCCCCCTGCGCCCGCGGCGGAGCGCGGCGATGCGCTTCGGCGCCGCCGCCGTCCCCCTCGCGGCGGCGGCGGTCGCGGCGGGAATCGTCCTGTTCGGGCGCGGCACGACTTCCACGCCCGAACGGCCGGGCGTGATCACCGAACGAATCGCCCGCTCGCTCTTCCCCGCGCCCCCCGTCGTCCGGCCGGAGCCGGGGCGGACCGCGACGGTGCTGAAGACGCGCGATCCGGGCATCACCCTCGTCTGGATCGACTGAACCGGAGATGATGGAGATGAAGATGCGGAAGATGCTCGCGGTGGCGCTGGCGATGCTCGCCGTGGCCGCCTGCGACAATCGGAAGGGGATGCAGGTGCGCACCTACGAGCTGCACCGGCTGACCACGGAGGAGGCCATGAGCCTGCTGACGCCGTACATCAGCGAGGGCGGGATGGTCAGCGGCACCAGCCGGCTGCTGACCGTGCGCGAGACGCCCGCGCAGCTCGACAGCATCGCGCGCATCCTCAAGCGCTTCGACGGCGCGCGGCAGGCGCTGACGCTGCACTTCCAGGTGATCGAGGCGGGCGACTTCGAGGGCACCGACCCCACCATCGCCCGCGTGGCCGCGCCGCTGCGCGAGATGCTGCGCTACCGCGGCTACCGCCTGGTGCGCGCGGTCACGCTCAACGGCGTGGAGGGGCTGCCGTTCCAGCAGAACGAGCAGAACCTGCGGATCACCGGCAAGGTGGACCAGGTCATCCCCGGCCCCGAGGGATCGATCACCCTCGAGGTGGAGGTGGCGGCGCAGGGGGCGACGGTCTCCGCCGCGGTGAGCGGCGCGCCCGGGCAGACGCTGGTGCTTGGCTCCGCGCAGCGGCAGAATGGGACCGGCGCGCTGATCGTGGCCGTACGCCCGGAGCTCGGGTCGATGGTGGCCGGCCAGGCGCCAGGCGCGCCCGCGGTGGTGCCCGCGCCGGCACCCGCGGCGCCGGCACAGCCGTAGCCCCTCATTGTGCATTCCGATCGGATGTCGTTCCGAGCGGCGCCGCTGCTCCGAATCTCCAATCGCGCTGATGCCGGGCGGCGCCGAGGAATCTGTGGCAGGCGTCCGAGCATCAGGCGGCCTGGGGCTCGGGGTGCCGGCCACAGATTCCTCAGGCGCCACGGCGTCGGCATGGAGGACAGGGCGGCGCAGCGCCCTCGGAATGACATTCCTTCCTCCAATGCACAGTCGATCCGGAGATTTGGTATGAGTTGCAGTTACCTCTCCCAGGCTGTTTTGGGAGAGGTCGAAAAAGAGCGACGAGGCAGGTTTCGTCGCTCTTTTTCGGGTGAGGGCCACATCGCGGCAGGACCACGGATCGGAATGTCAGACACGATCGAGATCTTCACCTTCGACACCACGCACCACGCGCTGTGGGCGGAGGAGATCGCGCGCGAACGCAACATCCCCGCGGAGGCGATCCCGGCGCCGGCGGCCGCGCACGCGCGCTGCAACCTGGCGCTGGAAACGCTCCCCGGGGACGTCGCCCGCCTCCGCGAGGCGCTGGAGGCGGAAGGGGTGCCGTTCGCGCTCTACTCGTCGTCGCCGTAGCCGCGGTCGCCCACCGGGCCCACGGGAAAGAGCTCGTCCTCGTCCAGCACGGGGCGGCGGCGCGGGCCGTCGGGCATCTCCGCCGCCACCTGCCCCCAGCGCGTGAAGGTGTCGGCCATCCAGTCGTAGATCGTCTTCATCGACCGCTGCAGCCGCTCCATCCCCGCCGCGCGCTCGTCCGGCGGCAGCGTCAGCGCGTCGCGGAGCTTCAGCGCGCACGCCTCGGGGTCGTACGGGTTCATCAGCACCGCACCCTCGGCCATCTCCTCCGCCGCCCCGGCGAACTCGGAAAGGAGCAGCACGCCGTGCCGGTCGACCTGGCTGGCCACGAACTCCTTCGCCACCAGGTTCATCCCGTCCTGCAGCGACGAGATCATGCACACGTCGGCCAGCCGGTAGAGCATCGCCAGCCGCTCGGCGGGGAGCGACTGCTTGACCAGGTGGATGGGGCGCCACTCGCCGGTGCCGAAGCGCTCGTTGATCTCCCACACCTGCCGGTCGACCTTCTGGGCCAGCTCGTCGTACGCCTCGATGTCGCTGCGGCTGGGCACGGCCACCTGGATGAAGGTGAAGCGCTCGCGGAACTCGGGATAGCGGTCCCACAGGAACTCCAGCGCCTTGAACTTCTCCGGCAGCCCCTTGCTGTAGTCCAGCCGGTCCACCCCGATGCCGATCTTCCCGCCCGGCGGCGCGTAGCGGGCGCGCAGCCGCTCCGCCTGCTCCTCGAACACCCCGGCCATCGCCGCCTGGCGGAACTGGTCGATGTCGATGGAGATGGGAAAGTCGCCCACGTGGCAGGTGTGGCCGTCGACCGTGGCCGTGCGCGCCTGCCAGTCCACGTCGGCGCCGGCCAGCTTGCGGGCGCAGCGCAGGAAGTTGTCGGCGAACTGGGGGAGGTGGAACCCCATCAGGTCGTTCGCCAGCAGCCCCCGCAGCAGGTAGGTGGAGTGGGGCGACAGGCGGAAGATGTCGATAGGCGGGAAGGGGATGTGCCAGAAGTGCGCGAGCGCCAGGTCCGGCCGCCGCGAGCGGACGAAGAGCGGCGCCAGCGCGAGGTGGTAGTCCTGGAACCAGATGGCCGCCTCCTTCCCCCGCACCTCCTCGAGCGTGGCCTCGGCGAAGCGGCGGTTCACGCGGCGGTAGCGCTCCCAGTAGCGCGAGCGGATGCGCGTGAGGTCGGGCCGCAGGTGGCAGAGCGGCCAGAGGAACTGGTTGCTGAACCCCAGGTAGTAGCGATGGATGTCGTGGTGCGTAAGCCACACGCGGCGAAGGGTATACGCCTCCACGCCGGGGGGCACGCGCACGCGGCTCTCGTGGTCGACGGCCGCGGCGTCGGCCTCGCCGCTCCCCCACGCCACCCAGGTGCCGCCGAGCGCCTGCATGAGCGGGTCGAGCGCGCTGGTGAGGCCCCCGGCGGGGCGGCGCACGTCCATCTCGCCCACCTCGTCGCCCCAGCGGTGCTCGTACGGCTCGCGGTTGGAGACGACCACCAGCCGGCGGCCGTCGAAGTAGCGGCGGAAGAGCGGGCCCAGCTCGTCGGGATGGATCGACACGGGGTTCCGGGTGCGTGAGTGCGGAAGTGCTTGAGTGCGTTGGAGATGGCTAACGTCGCCACCCCGCCGCGCGTCTTCTGTTTATCGGCTCGCGCGGGAGCCGGGGTGGTCGAGGGGCGGTTGAAACCGCGGCAACAACCACACGAAGTCCGCCTTCGCGGACTACAGCCGACGGTGCGGACGATGCCTCAGCGCGCGCGACCAGCATCGTCGGAGCCTTCGCCGGGAGCCGGCTCCGCGCGCCGTTGTCGCGGCGGCGCGGATGCCGGTAGTCCGCGAAGGCGGACTTCGTGTCGTTGTTGCCGCGAATTCTTCATTCGCCCGGCATTCCCCGCCGCCGGATGCCGCGCGAGTGCACGGAAGATGCGGCCGCGCCGAACCAGCGCACTTCCGCACTTTCGCACTCTCGCACTCGCGCACTTCCGGCCTCAGAGCTCGAACCGCCGCCGCGCCAGCGCCCTCGCCCGGCCCCAGGCGCGCGTCGGCTCCGGCTCGTCGTCGCCGCGGCCGTCGTCGCGCAGGCGCTCGCGCAGGGCGTCCATCCGGCCGCGCGCGGCGCCGGCGCCCTCGCGGGCGGTGCGGCCGAGCGAGCGGGCGGTGCGCACCACCACGCGGCGCCCCGTCTCCAGCCGCTCGTCGGGGAGGAAGAGGAGCGCCAGGCCGGCGCCCAGCACGGTGCCGAACACGAGGCCGCTCAGCAGGTTCAGCCGCCTCGACGAGTCGTCGTAGTACATGCCGTCCGTGGGTAAACGCATGGTGATGCGAAGCCATCCGGACGGTCCGGCAACGCCCGTGCCGCCCGGGGCTCCGAAGGGCGATAAACAAGCGGCGCATCGGCTTGCGGCCCCTTGACGCCCCGGGTATATATGAACGCCTGCCCCGCCCCGCGCCACCCGTCCCGCTCCGTTGCGGGCACGCGCGGCGGGCAACCGGAACACGAGGCACCTGGAACAATGGCAGACTCCAGCAAGACGGTCCTCCTGGTCGAGGACAACGAGGACAACCGGACCGTCTACCGCACCATCCTGGAGCACTTCGGATACAGGGTCACCGAGGCGCGCAACGGCGAGGACGGCGTGCGCATGGCCCGCGAGGAGCACCCCGACCTGATCCTGATGGACATCTCCATCCCCCTCATCGACGGGTGGGAGGCCACGCGCATCCTCAAGAGCGAGCAGGGGACGAAGGACATTCCCATCATCGCGCTGACCGCGCACGCGCTGGCCACCGACCGCGCCAAGGCGCAGGAGGTGGGGTGCGACGGGTACCTGGCGAAGCCCTGCGAGCCGCGCCGCGTGGTGGCCGAGGTGCAGCGCTTCATCGGCGAGGGGAGCGAGCGGGAGGCCAGGACTTGAGCGATGGGGGGAGCGCCGCGGACGGCCCCGTCCGCGTGCTGGTGGTCGACGACCTTCCCGACAACGTCGAGATCCTGCGCGCGCGGCTGGAGTCGCGCGGCTACGACGTGGACAGCGCCGAGGACGGCGAGGAGGCGCTGCGCAAGATCAAGGACGCGCCCCCGCACCTCATCCTCTGCGACGTGATGATGCCGGGGATCGACGGCTACGAGGTGGCCCGGCGCATCAAGGACGAGGCGCGCACCGGCACCCTGCCCTTCATCCCCATCATCCTGGTCACGGCGCTGGGCGAGACCGAGCACATCGTGCAGGGGCTCAACACCGGCGCCGACGACTACATCGCCAAGCCGTACCACTTCCAGGAGCTCGAGGCGCGGGTGCGCGCCATGCTCCGCATCAAGCGCCTGCAGGACGAGCTCGACCTGAAGAACCGCGAGCTCGAGGTGGTCAACAAGCGCCTGCGCAAGCTCTCCATCACCGACGGGCTGACCGAGCTGTACAACCACCGGCACGTGCACGAGCTGCTGCGCGACGAGTTCGAGCGCAGCCGCCGCACCGAAGAGCCGCTGGCGGTCACCATGATCGACCTGGACCGCTTCAAGGCGGTGAACGACACCTACGGCCACCCCACCGGCGACGTCATCCTCTACGAGACCGCGCGCATCCTCGAGCACACCGCGCGCGAGATCGACATGGCCGGGCGCTACGGCGGCGAGGAGTTCATCGTCATCCTCCCCAACACCGCCGAGGACGAGGCCGCCCGCTTCGCCGAGCGCGTGCGGGCCGCCGTGGAGGAGCACCTCTACCGCGACGAGGCCAACGAGATCCGCATGACCTGCTCGTCGGGCGTGGCCTCGTTTCCCTCCGACGGCGTGGGCGCCCCCGAGCAGCTGTTGAAGAAGGCCGACGACGCGCTGTACGTCGCGAAGGAGAGCGGCCGCAACCGCGTGGTCCGCGCCTCGCAGATGCCCCCCGAATCCGCCTGACGGTGACCGACCCCGCCCCGCCCTCCGTCGCCGCTCGCGCCGCCGAGCTGCGCGAGTCCATCGAGCGCGCCAACCACGAATACTACGTCCTCGACGCGCCGACGCTGTCGGACCTCGAGTACGACCGCCTCTTCCGCGAGCTCAGGAAGATCGAGGAGGAGCACCCCATCCTGCGCACGCCGGACTCTCCGACGCAGCGGGTGGGCGCCGAGCCCGCGTCGAAGCTGGAGAAGACGGAGCACCTGGCGCCCATGCTCTCCCTCGACAACGCCTTCGGCCCGGAAGAGCTGCTGGCGTGGGAGACGAGGAACGCCCGCATCGCCGACGAGGTGCGCACCTCGGGCTACGTGGTCGAGCCGAAGATCGACGGGCTGGCCATCGCCCTCACCTACCAGGACGGCGTCTTCGTCAAGGGCGCCACGCGGGGGAACGGCACGATCGGCGAGGACGTCACCCGCAACCTCCGCACGATCAGGCAGATCCCGCTGCGCCTGCGGACGGGGGACGGCGCGCCGGAGCCGCCGCCGCTCTTCGAGGTGCGCGGCGAGGTGTACATGTCGCTCCCCGGCTTCGAGCGGATGAACCAGGCGCGCGCGGCCGAGGGGCTGGCGACCTTCGCCAATCCCCGCAACGCGGCGGCGGGGGCGCTGCGGCAGCTCGACCCGTCCATCACCGCGCAGCGGCCGCTCCGCTTCTTCGCCTACGCGGTGGAGACGGGGCGCGGCGAGCCGCCCTTCGCCTCGCAATGGGATCTCCTCCAGGCCCTGAAGGCGTGGGGATTCCCCGTCAACGCCCTGGCGCAGGTGTGCGCGGGGATGGACGAGGTGCTGGCCTTCGTCGGCGACTTCGAGAAGACGCGCGGGACGCTGGACTACGAGGTCGACGGCGTGGTGGTGAAGGTCAATCCCCTTCCCCTCCACGTCGAGCTGGGCGTGGTCGGCGGCCGGGAACCGCGCTGGGCCACGGCGTACAAGTACGCGCCGGACCTCGTCGTCACCACGCTGCGGTCGATCGAGATCAACGTGGGGCGGACGGGGGCGCTCAATCCCTACGCGGTGCTGGAGCCGGTGGAGGTCGGCGGGGTGATCGTGAAGCTGGCGACGCTCCACAACGAGGACGACATCCGCCGCAAGGACATCCGCCCCGGCGAGAAGGTGCTGGTCAAGCGCGCGGGCGAGGTCATCCCCCAGGTCGTGGGGCCGATCCTCGAGGAGGGGCAGGAGCGCGCGCCCGAGTGGCGTCTCCCGGACCGCTGTCCCGCGTGCGGGACGCCGGCGGAGCGGCCCGAGGGCGAGGCGATGACCTACTGCCCCAACTCCGCCTGCCCCGCGCGGATCTACTGGGGAATCGTGCACTTCGCGTCGCGCGGCGCGATGGACGTCCGCGGGCTGGGGGAGCGCACCATCCTCCAGCTCCTGCGCCGCCGCCCGGTGGACGAGTCGGGGAAGATCATCCCGGACGTGGAGCCGGAGGACCTCCGCGGCGCGCCGTTCGAGATCGAGGGGATCGGCGAGGCGGAGATCGAACGCGAGGCGCCCGTGGTGGACGGCCGCCCCACGCGGCAACTGGTCCGCGACGTGGGCGACCTGTATACATTAACGCTCGACGACCTGCTCACTCTCCCCGGCTTCAAGCAGAAGTCCGCGCAGAACCTGCTCGACGGGCTGGAGACGTCGAAGCAGCAGGGCTTGGCGAGGGCGCTCTTCGGGCTGGGGATCCGCCACGTGGGCGAGATCGCGGCGCAGACGCTGGCCCGCCACTTCGGCTCCATCGACCGGCTGATGGAGGCGTCGGTGGAGGAGATCGAGGCGGTGCACACCATCGGCCACGTGATGGCCGAGGCGCTGCACGCCTGGTTCGCCGAGCCGCGCAACCGTGAGGTGGTGGAGAAGCTGCGCGCCGCCGGGGTCAAGCTCACCGAGGAGCGCCACGAGCCCGCCGAGGGCCGGTTCTCCGGGCTGACCTTCGTGATCACGGGGACGCATCCGACGATGACGCGGCCGCAGATGGAGGAGTTCATCGCCAGCCGCGGCGGCCGCATCACCGGGAGCGTCACGAAGAAGACCGACTACCTCGTGGTCGGCGAGGACGCCGGCTCCAAGCTCGCGAAGGCGCGCGAGCTGGGGGTGAAGGAGCTGAACGAGGCGCAGCTGCTGGAGCTTGCCGAATCCACCGGCGGCGCGGACGCCGCCGCAGAATCCCCATCCACCGAACCCGCACCCGCCCAGCTGGGGCTCCTATGACCGACACCGCGACCGCGACCCAGGCGAAGTTCGTGCAGATTCCCGCGGGGATGATCTCGTCGATGCGCCGCGCCCTGGCCGGCGACCGCGAGCCGCTGGAGGCCGTGAACCTGCTGCGCCAGGTGGGCTACGAGGTGGGCGAGCAGGTGCACGCCGCGCTCAGCGACCGGCTCGCGGCGAGCGGCGGCGACCCCCGCGAGATGGACGCCGACCACTTCTGGCAGGGGGTGAGCGACTACTTCGAGGGGATCGGCTGGGGACGCGTGGAGCACCGCCGGCTGCACCCCGGCGTAGGCGCGCTCGACCTGGTCGACTGGCTCGAGGCAGGAAGCGACGGCGGCCCCGCGGGATGCCACCTGTCCACCGGCTTCTTCACCGACCTGCTGGGGCGCGTGGCCGGCGCCGGCGTGGTGGTGATGGAGGTGCCCGCCGAGCCCGGCCGCTCGCGCCTCCTCTTCGGCAGCGGCGAAACGCTGGGCGAGGTTTACCAGTCGCTCGCCTCCGGCGCCAGCCTGGACGAGGCACTGGGGCGGCTGCAGAGCTGAGCGGGTGCGTCCTCCGCCTATGGGACGATGCGAGTGAACTCGCGGCTACAACGGCACGCAGTCCGCCTTCGCGGACTTCACCGGTACGAGAGATCGCAGTGAAGTACGACGGCCCGCCTTCGCAGCGGGCCGTTTCGTTTTCCCGCAAGGATACCCGCCCATCGTCATCCTGAGGCCGGCCAGACCGTAGCCAGCGTCCGCGACGACGGCTGCAGGCCGAAGGATCTATAGCCGCGTCAGCACGCAAATCTGCCGGGACGCACCATCTCCTCTCCAGAACCATTCGAATCGCTCACGCCTGCATGTCATACTGATATGACTCCGGGTAGAGTATTGGTACGTCCGACCAGACAGCGTGCTGCCGGCGGTTATAGATCCTTCGGCCTGCAAGCTCTTGCACAGACGCTGATTACGGTCTGACCGGCCTCAGGATGACGTCAGCGTGGGATCCGGCCGGGAGGCATCAACCCAATTCCAGATTTCGTATCATCCTTGCGCTCGTCTTCTACACTTGTATTATATAGGTGTCATTATCCAAACGATCCCTCATCTCCCTCTCCGAGGTCCTGCATGAGCTACGCGCTCACCGAGCTACAGGCCGCGATCCTGAAAGTGCTCTGGGCACACGACGAGACCACCGTCATCGACGTGCACGACGCGCTGCGGGCCGAGCGCCGTATCGCGCAGTCCACGGTGGCCACGCTGCTCTCGCGCATGGAGAAGAAGGGACTCGTGGTCCACCGCGTCGAAGGTCGCCAATATGTCTACCGCGCGCTGGTGGACGAGGGGCAGGTGCGGCGCTCCGTGGTGGCCGAGTTCACCGACCTGGCCGGCCGCCTGTTCGAGGGCGACGTGGCCACGATGGTGAGCCACCTGCTGACCGCGCAGGACGTGGAGGGGCAGGACCTCGCCCGCATCCGCGAGATCGTGGACCGCCGCGAGGCCGAGCTGAAGGGAGGCGACCGATGAGCCCCATCGCACACGCCGTGGCCGCGTGGCTGCTGGCCTATGCCGTCCACAGCACGCTCCTGCTCGGCGCCGCCGCGCTCCTGGCCGGCCGCGTGGTGCGCGACCCCGCCTGGCGCGAGACGCTGTGGAAGGCCGCGCTGGTCGGCGCCGTCCTCACCGTCTCCGTGCAGATGCTGGTGGACTTCCGCCCCGTGGTGGGCCGCTGGTCCTTTCCCGCGAGCCGCGCGGGCGATGCGGTGCCATCCTCCGCGCCCCCGTCGGAGGTGCAGCGCGCGAGTGCAGGCCCGCGCGCCGAATCCCCCTCTCCCGTAGCGGCCACGCAGAAGGTGCCCGCCGCGCCGGCGACGGCCGCCACTCCGTCCCCCTCCGCGCCGTCGACCAATGCGGCGCGCGACGCGACGCCGACGACGGCTGCCGCGCCGCGCGAGCTGCCGTCGCGGACGGGGTGGGGCGCGATACTGCTGATGGTGTGGGCCGCGGGAGCGGCGCTGCTGCTCGCGCGGGTGGTGTGGCGGCAGGCGTCGCTCCATCGCCTGCTGCGCGACCGGCGATTGGTGGACGACGCCGCGCTCCTGGCCCTGCTCGACGAGCTGCGCGTCAAGGCCGGCATCGCCGCGCCCGTACGGTTGACCAGCAGCGAGCGCTGCGCCACGCCGATGGCGCTGGGGACCGGCGAGGTGTGCGTCCCCGCGCGCTTCGTGGCCGGGCTGGCGACCGAGGAGCAGCGCGGCGCCCTGGCGCACGAGTTGGCGCACCTGGCGCGGCGCGACCCGCTCTGGCACCTGGCCGCCGGGCTGGCCGAGGCGCTCTTCTTCTTCCAGCCGCTGAACCGCCTGGCCCGGCGCCGGCTGCGCGAGTCCGCCGAGTACCTGGCCGACGACTGGGCGGTGCGGCAGACCGGCTCGCCGCTGGGGCTGGCGCGCTGCCTGGTGGAGGTGGCCGCCTGGGTCTCGGCCGCGCCGCACCCCGTGCCCGAGGGCGCGCTGGCGATGGCCGAGGGCGGACCGACGTCGCTCGCCCGCCGCGTCGAGCGGCTGGTGCAGCGCGCCGACCTTCCCGCGCTCCCCCGCGTGGGCACACGCGCGGCGGCCGCGCTCGTCCTCCTGGCCGCCGTCGCCGTGGTGGCGCCCGCGGTGGCGCCGATCTCCGCCGCGGCGGAGGAGCCGCGGACGAGCGCCACCATCGACAAGCCCCAGCATCGCGCGCCGCGGCAGGAGCCGGTGGTCATCCGCCATCCCGATCCCGCGCAGCCGCTGGCCGGCCGCTGGGAGTGGGCCGCGGAGCAGGCGCGGCGGAGCAACCGCCGGGCGTACTGGGTCGGCTGGTCCATCACGCCGGTCCCCCTGCGCCACGACGGCGGCTACGTCGAAGGCGGCCTGAACGTCGACGAGCTCGACGACCGGCCGCTTCCCTCGATCGTGGGCGCGTCGGAGCGCGACGCCATCATCCTCCTCCGCATGGGCCCGGGCGGCCGCCTGCAGCAGGTGAGCACGCGCGTGGGACGGCTGGGGATGGCGCTGGGCGGCATCCCGGTGTACTGGCTCGGCCCCGCGCGCACCGGCGAGAGCCTGGACTGGCTGATGGCGCGCGAGCGCTCCGAGAGCTCGATGGAGGTGCGCGACGTCCTGCTCGCGACCATCGCGCTGCACCCCGATCCCAACCGCGTGGTGCCGCTCCTGCTGGACCGGCTGCAGGCTCGCGACGAGGAGCTGCGCGCCGCCGCCGCCCACGGGCTGGGGCGCCAGGCCCGCCCCGACGCGCTCCGGGCGGTGGTCGCCGCCAGCGAGAACGACCCGTCGGAGCGCGTGCGCGGCGAGGCGGTGGAGGCGGTCGGCGAGATGCGGCTGCCCGAGGCGCTCCCGGCGCTGCGGGGAATCCTGCGCGGCTCGCGCCACGTGGACGTGCGCCGCGAGGCCGCCGAGTCGCTGGGCGAGCAGGAGGGCGACGGCATCGCCGCCGAGCTGGAGCAGGTGGCGCGGACCGATCCCGCGTTGGAGGTGCGGCAGGAGGCCACCGAGGCGCTGGGCGAGCAGCCCGCCGAGCGCGCGCTCCCCGTGCTGGAGCGGCTCGCCCGCGCCCATCCCGACGTAGATGTCCGCCGCGAGGCCGTGGAGACGCTCGGCGAGCTGCCCAACCTCGCGGGGCTGCGGCCGCTGGAGGAGATCGCCGCCCGCGCAGGCGACCCCGAGGCGCAGCGCGAGGCGGTGGAGACCATCGCCGAGTACCCGCCCGAGGTCAGCCGCCCGCGTATCCGCCGCTTCGCCACGAGCGCCCGGAGCCCCGAGGTGCGCCGCCAGGCCGTCGAGGAGCTGGGGGGGATGAAGAGCCCCGAGGCGCTGGGCGACCTGGAGGAGATCGCCATACGCGACCGCGACCTCGACGTGCAGCGCGAGGCGGTCGAGTCGATGGGTGAGCAGCCGCCCGAGCGCGCCGTGCCCGTGCTGGTGCGGATGGCGTGGCGCCACCCGGTGCTGGAGGTGCGCCGCCAGGCCGCCGAGACGCTGGGCGAGAGCCGGAGCGAAGCCGCGCTGTCGGCGCTCGACGAGATCGTCGCGCGGCATCCGGACGTGGACGTGCAGCGCCAGGCGGTGGAGACGATGGGCGAGTTCCCGGCGCGCATGGCCCGCGCGCGCCTGGAGCGCATCCGCGCCACGCACCCCAGCCTCGACGTGCGCCGCGAAGCCGCCGAGACCCTCTCCGACCTCGCGTCGCAGTAGAACGGGCCGATCACCCGATCCGGGTCCCCCTTCGTACCGCGGAGTGGCGGTGCGGAGGGGTTCTCGCTTTCTCCCCGAATCCCCGAAAGATGATGGGGAGAATGCGAATGAATTCGCGGCTACAACTACACGAAGTCCGCCTTCGCGGACTACAAATGTGCGTGCAGCCGGAACATCTGCGCGCGCGACGTGCTTCGGTCGATGGATGCCAGATGCGAGCGCCGAAGTCGCGCCTGCTCCGAAGCCGGTAGTCCGCGAAGGCGGACTTCGTGTGGTTGTTGCCGCGGATTCAGCCGGGGGGCTGCCAAGTGCAGATTCTGGAAGGACTTACAACCTGCGGTTCCTACCCACTGTCAGTTGCAACTGTCAGTTCGCTCAGGCCGCCTTCGGCAGGCCTGTTTCCGGCTCGCGCGGACCCGGCTGGGGGGCCGGTTCCGCTTCCAGCAGTGCAACCGCTTCCTGCAAGGTCGGCAGGTCCACGTAGTCGTAGATGCGTCGCATCGTTCCCCACGTGGTGCCCGCAAGCTCTTCCTGAATCGCAGGGGCGAGGTTCCGGAAGCGCGGGTCGCGGATGCCAGCCCGCTTCTCGCCGTGATACCCAAGCCGGGGGAGGTTGATCCCGAGCTTGTTCCGCGCCGCCTTCATCCAGTTGTGGAGCCGCTGGCGCGACACCGGCTGCGCCGGGTCGCTGGGCGCCGGGAGGAGCCACGGTGACTCCCCCAACCCTTCCTCGCGCCGCTTCACCAGCGCGAGCCGGATGGTCTCGATGGCGCGCCCCGTGAGGGGAGTCACGCGCGTCTTGCCGACCTTGTCAAACTCACCGTTCCACCGGACGGTGCCGGCGGTCAGGTTGATGTCCTCCAGCGGGAGCTGGCGGACGCTGTTCATCCTACGCCGGGTCTGGCGGCACAGTTCCATCACCACCGCCATGCGCCAGTTCGGGGCACCCGCCACGAGGCGGTCGTGCAGCTCCTGCGTCATCTCCTGGCGCAGGGGCTTATCCTCCACCGGGGTCGGGAACCCTTCCCACGGGTTGCGCAGCAGGAGCACCGTACCGTCGTCCCGCTCCAACTTCGCCCACCGGAACACCGCGCGCAGGAACCGCACGTCGTTGCAGATGGTCTGTTTCCCCGCCTTGTACGGAAACCCCGGAATCGTCCCCTCTGCCCGCGCCTTCAAGAAGGCGTTGTAGCGGACCCGACCGATCCCGGTCTGCGGCCGACCGTTCGCGCCGATCCGCTCCACGACCGCCTCCGCACCGAAGAACGCCAGGAACATGCGCGCGTCGATGCGGTTGGACCGCTGTGTGCCCGGCTTCTTCGTGGGAACGACTTCACGAAGATACAGCTTCAACAGCTTCCCGAGCGTTAGCGGGCCGTTAATCTTCGGCGTCGCCTCGCCCGGACCCATCTCCCCCCACCTTTCCGCTACCTGCTCGGCCTTCTTCATGGCCTCGGAGCGAGTGGTGATTCCTTCGGCGCTGAGGCAGAGCCGGGTGCGGCGCTTCCGCTGCCGACCCGTCTTCGGATCAATGACCGGACCCCGGTTGTCAAACACCGCCTCAAACCATTCAAGGTAGAGCGGCCCGTCTTTGACTTCTTCGTAGGCGCGGACGCGGTTTCTGCCCTTCTTTCCCGCCGCGTAACTCCACGTCTCCGGCTTAGCCTTATGCGCCATCGTCATTGCTCCCCCTTAACGATGGCGCGCGCAACCTGCAATAGTGAATTTACAGGCTGCTCTATATCTGGCGCAAGTCTTTTATTTTTAGGGGTATAGCCGGGTTTTCGGGGTAGTTCGGATTCGTAAAACAACGGGGCATCTTCTGTCCCAGCTCGACGCACCTTGTCACCCTCGCGCCATAGCCGACGCAAGTGACTGCGCGAAAAGCCGGTTAATTCAACGGCTTCCTCCAGCGTGACGCAGGCATTAACGCGTTCGCGCTCCTCGGCCTCAACGTCCGCCGCGCACTGCTCCAGCGCCGCCGCCTGCGCTTCGGCGCCATAGCGGCGCAAGAGCCCCGCGTGCTCTCTCCAGAGCCTTGCCAGATCCGCACGGTCGTACATCGCCCCTCCCCGAACGGTCTTCGCCCGAATGCGCCCGACTCTGAGAGTGCCCTATAAGCGGGCCGAGGTGCTACAAACAGGCGTGTCAGATTCAACGGGTAGGACCGTCCTTTCCGCTACAAGGTTTCACAACAATTTGTCTAATTCCTTTTCAGACAGCAGCTCTGTAAGTCGCGCCGATGCAGGGGGTCACGCGAAAACGGGTGTTTTTGATAGAACGCAAATGACTTGCGCTGTCACGGGAAAGACTACGATTCGGACGGAGTAATCCGTGCCCGGTGGCGGATTCGGTGTATGTACGCGCAAAGACGCGCCGCACTGAATGCGCCGGATCGGGCAAGAGAAAAAGTACAAGTTGTCGCTGGGGCGTCATTTCGACACGATTCGCGACAGAGAAGGCGTGCCCACTGTCGTCACCGGAGGAGGACGATTCCCTGTCGCTAGAAAAGGACAGCGGTGGATATTCCGGTCGGAATGCGCGAGCCACGACCTACGCCCGCTCCTACTACGCCGCCCCCTATAGCGCAACTCGCAACGCGTTCGTAATGTTGAGGTGCTGACCCTTATTGATCCTTCCAGCATTAACCCCCGCAGAGATGGTCAAGCGTGCTGCTCGCGTGAGCCGCGCTGCGCGGCCCTGGCGCATTGATCGGGCGCCTCTACCACGGCCGTGGATCGACGTGCTGAACGAAATCCCTTCGGTCTTCGGTCTGGAGCTGGCCACGCTGGTGCGGCAGCTCTGGCTCGCAGCGGAAGTCGATGGTACGGACGTAATTCGGCCAAAGCTGTTCGCCCCTACCACCGCCGTTCACGTCGGAGAGCGTCGCACTGAAGCACTCCACGAAGCTCCCCGCGGCGCCCGCGCGCCTCTCCGGGTGCTGATGCGACTGACTGGCCGCCGACCGCCGACCCGTGCCGAACTCGCCGCGGCTTGCGAGACATTGGCGGACTGGGCTCAGGAGGCGGGCCACACCGAAACCGCAATTCAGATCGCCGAAGCGGGTGCGGCGATCAGTCCCGGCCCACGCTCCTCATTCATCGCTGCGCGAACAAACCGGTATGCAGATGAGACCTGGCGTTCGGAGATCTTCTATGCACGGGCAATTCGCGTTGCCTACCGTCTCCAAGACTGGGATACGTACGTGCGTGCGCACCTGGGTTACGCCCGCCTAGAGTCTGATCGAGGACGCGTGCGTGCGGCCGCAGGGCACTTCGTATCCGCGGCCCGCGTCGCGCTCGACCAAGGTCACGCGTGGCTCGCAGCGCAAGTGTATCACGACCTCATCTCCCACTACTACGAGCTCGGGGAGACGAAACGGGCTTTCGACGCCGCGATCCGCGCGCTCACCATCTATCCACGCCATCACGAGCGCTATCCGCTCGCTGTGCACGACTTCGCTGTGCTGCTTCTCCTGCAGCGTCGGTATGCCGAGGCGTGGCCTCTATTGAAGATTCTGATAAGGGCGCCCCTACGGCCACACGACGAAGTGATCGCGTGGGGCACATATGCGCGCGCGGCAGGGAGTCTGGGGCACCATGAGGAATACGCCGAGGCGGAAGCGCGCGTGTTGAGACTCACGCCGCATTATCCGACGTTCGCGGCAGCAGCGTACCTAGGTTTGTCCATCGGCGCTCACGCGCTCGGGGACGACGAACTCGCCCGCCATTATGTCGAGCGTGGAATCACGATCGCCGAGCGACGGCGCGACCGCCAAGCCTTGCGGGAACTCCGTGAAATCGAAAAAGAGATCGAGGAAGGTGTCGAGCTGGTGCCGGCTCCCCCACTCCGAGGGGAGCCGGCGGACCGCCTGGCTGAACTCGCTGGGCTGCTCAACGAGCACGTCCGCGCTTGGCGCGCGGAGACCTGGACCCGGAAGGAGAACCAATACGGGCTTGCGACGCTAGGCCCCGTATAGCGGGTTTCCTCAGTTTCCAGAGCCCGCGAAGATTCCCCCGCGGTTGTTACTTGAGTCGGCCGTCGCGTCGTGGGACGCGGCGGCTGATTGCCGTACATCCCGTTCCGAGCTGCTGGTCGGAAGTCTCTCGCACGCGGAGACGAGCACGGCGACGGCGGCGAGAAGGGCAAGCTTGCGCATGGGGGTGTTCCCTCGACTAAAGAGGTGATTGGCGGGCAGCCGAAGTGAAAAAATCGGCTCCACAATTGTAAATCCGCCCACACGCTTCACGCCACCTGACACGGGTACTCACTTCCCGTCACCGAGCACGCCCTTCGCAGATGGGTTACCGCGCTCGTACGGGTTGCCAAATTTCGTCTAATTGCTTGTCAACAAAGCATTTCCGTGTCACACGATACCCTGCCCATTTACCGCCACCGGGTACGCGGCTGGACGGCGTACACATTCGCCGTCAATGTTCTCGCCCAGTGAATTTTCCGGCTGAAAGTGCTCGCGGCTGCTCTACCCGGCAGCGACACCATTCCGGTCGGAATGCGCCAACGGGTCGTTAAATCCGCACGAGCGAAGGCGAAAAGCGCGCACGGCCCCTCCGCCGTGCGGGCGCTCCGCAGGGCGAACGATCAGGCCGAATCGGACCGGAGGGTTTCTTAGAGGGACGGGATGAGCAGAACCGACCTGCAGAGACTGCACGACGATCTCGCCGGAGTCGCGCGCGCGATTGCACGACTACTTCTGCGTGAACGCTACGACGAGGCTGAGCTGGCTGAACTGGAAGTGCGGCGCGACGAGTTGAGGCGAGAAATCGCAACACATCAGGAACCACCCAAGCCCGAGACTATTGAGCTCCGTCTCCCCGGTGAGTATCGCGAGCTGCCATCCCACAGATCGCAATGATAGCGCTAACGCCGTCCCCGCCTGCGCGCGCCGGCGCGACGCCTGATGACCTGGAACGCTTTCGGGACGCTCTGCGGCGGGCGATCCGTCGCTCCGGGCTCCGGGTCGTCGCGCGAGAGGTCTGCATGTCTCCATCGGGGCTGCAAAAGTTCATTGACGGCACAATCCCCTATAGCCGCACGGTTGAGCGGGTGCGGAGTTGGTACTTCCGGAAAGCTGGTCTCCATGAAGTACCACCCGACGAAATAGCAGACAGCCTATCTCGTTTCGTAGCAACACTGCCCGATCCCACACAGGGTGTGCTGAACCTTCTCTCCGCGATAGACCAATCCTATGCCGAGCAGGGAATGCTCTCTCCGTCCTGGATTATTGCCGTGCGTTCACGGCTGGCGGCGTAGGGCTGTGGCTATGGAAGGATCGAGCCGCAATAACAGCCGCGTGAAGCTCGGAACGAAGCCGTGTCGCGACGAAATAATATCAGCATATCGGACGGCTGAACCGCCAGCGACTTTCCGCAGTGTCGGAGCTGGGTTGGGGATCTCGCGTGAAACGGTCCGGCAGTCAGTACTGGCATGGGAGGCAGCGACCGGAGAACTGCTTCCCCGCTGGCCCGAGCGAAAACGGGCCGCGACACCGCCGGCGGCGCCGGCGCCGCCGCCTCCCTCCATCGCCCAGCGCCTCCTCCGGAACGCCTGTCCCAACCCGGGCACGGGCTGTTGGGAGTGGCTCGGGCCGAACAGCAGGAACCCGCAGTTCTGCGCGCTTCAGGAGAGGTACGCCTACCGCGTTGCATACGTGATGTGGCATGGGCCTATCGCGAAAGGGCATATAGTCAAGCGTACCTGCCGCAATACCCGCTGCATAAACCCTTGGCATCTGGAGGCGCTTACGTATGTGGAAGCGTTTCGGAAGTATGGCCGTCGCCCCCGACGGGCTCGCGCACCGAAAACGCACTGCATGCGTGGGCACGAGCTGACGCCCGAAAATACCCTCTCCAATCCGGGTTATGCGATACGGGATGGCGTAAGGATTCGTGTTGAGCAGCGGATATGCCGCATCTGTCGCGAGGCGTATCTAGCGCAATACCGACCACCAGCTCCCCCCCCGCCGCCGCCGCCCATCCGGTCGATCAAAGATCCCGACGAGCAGGAGATCGAGCGGATCGTACGAGCCGCCATCTCCGCACCGAAAGCGAAGCGGCTGGAGACGATCATTGAACGGCTCTCCAGGGCCGTGAACTGGTGGGGGGACTGGACCATCGAGCACAGGCCGAAGGCGGGCGAAGGGTGGTTCGACTTCCTCCGACGAACCGGCCGCCAAGCTCATTGGCTTGAGTGGGCCGTCTGCCGGATTCTCGACGATCCGCGTGTGCAGCAAAAGGTGCTGGCGATCAATCCTGAGATCGACGATCCGCTCTTAAGACGGGAGGTTCCACATCATGTCCGCACGTCGGATTGAAGAAAATGACCTACCCGACGACGAGCTGCTCAGGCGGCACTGGGACTCCGGTTCCGGAGATGCCGGAGTGGCATTCTCGGTGATCTACTTCCGCTACCGCGAAACCGTCAGGGACGCGATGGAAGCGGCGGGATTATCCCGGACCGCGGCCGAGGAACGCGTGGGTGCGGTTTTCATCCGCGGGCTCAACCGCGAGTCGGGCGGGGCTCCTGGGGGATCGCTGCGCGATCATCTCCTCGCCGTCGCGGCGCGGGTGGCTGTCGATCCGGACTGGGACGTGTTTTGACCTCGCGCCGCATTCCGACCGGAATGCCGGGCTCGGGGGAGACGAGCCCCCCACTCGCCCGGCGCGCGGAGGAGGCCGAACCTCGCGCCCCAGCAGCTTCAGTTCGTGAACAGCCCACCGATCCGCAGCAGCTCAGAACCGGGCGTGGTGGAAGCATCACGCTGAGCGGGGGATAGGCGGTTGGCTCGGAAGCCCTCCCGCTGGTTCATTCGCTACCACGCGCAGCGCATGCTCCGGTTCAAGCTCGACACGGATGCGGCCGTGCAGGAGCTGGTCGGGTCGGCGCTGCCGCCGCTGGTGTTCGTCCATACCTACGAAGTGCTGAGTCTACTCTTCGCCTGGCTCATCGTGGAGCCAGAAGCGCGCGCCGTCCTGATTGACCCTGAACGGCTTGCCGGGCTCGAGGAGATGATACTGCTGGCCGCCTACGACACGGCCATTCGAGACCCGCTGGCCGTCATCGTCTCACGGTTATGCGAGCCGTGTGCGACAGACGCGAAACTCGCATGGGCGTGCCTCTGTGCGGCTGAATGGGCGAGAGCCCAGGGATTCGTCGGGGTGATGCTCGTATTCGCTCATTGCGCGGCGGCGGCGTCCGATTCCATCGCTTACTACTTGGTCGCGGAACTGGCGACGGTGAGTGTGGAGCTGTCGCGGATCCCCGCCGGCAGCGAGCCGGCGCACGCACGCGATCTCTACGCGCGTTGGAAGCAACTCGCCGAGATGGTAGCAGAAGAGAGCTGCTTCGTATCCTTGACCGGCGCAGACTTGTCCGAAGGGTTCAAGCACGCCCTGCCGGAGAGCGGGCGGTGCCTGCAGTAAACCGCGAGACGGCGCTGGACTTCGCGGAAATCGCCGGGCAGGCGCACGCCAAGCGCGCGCTTGAAGTCGCTGCCGCTGGTGGCCACAGCATCACGCTGGTCGGACCTCCTGGCGTTGGGAAGACTGCGCTGGCCCGTAGTCTCATCCACCTCCTTCCCCCCTTCTCGCAGGCCGAACGCGACGAGGTAGTCGCTGCTGGCGGCGACGTGGCCGGTCTCGTTCGGCCGGTGCGTGAGATCGACAACCTCGCTTCGCCGACGGCTGTGCTCGGAGGGAAAATCGAAGGAAAGCAGCACCTCGGTGAGTTGTCGCGAGCCCACGGTGGGGTTGTGATCCTTGATGAGCTGCCGAGGATGCGTCCGGAGGTGCGCAATGCGCTGGCGGATGTTCTGATCAGCGGGTGTGTGCCCGCGGAAGGTGTGGGGAACGTGATCCACGTTCCCCACGGCACTCACAACGTGCGGCGGCCAGCCGCCGTGACCTGTCTGCCAGCGGCTGTCGTGATGGTAGTCGTGATGTGCCCGTGTCCCTGTGGCTATTTCGGTCACGGCCAGCGGCGCTGCACGTGCACGCCAAGCGAGGCCGGCCGCTACTTGGCTGGCTATCCCGATGATCTGCTCCAGCGCGTCGAGCTCCACGTCGAGCTGCCCCCTCTCCGATATCGCGACCTCGCGGAGAAACACCGCGAGCGGAGCGAGTCCGTAGCCGGCCAGGTGCAGGCTGCGCGCGACCGGCAGCGTGATCGGTGGGGCGACGGGTTGCTCCGCCTCAATTCGCGGGTGCCGTGGGGAGAGGCTGAACCGCACTGTCGACCGAGCGCGACGGGTGTGCGTCTGATCAAAGTCGCGACTGAGCGGCTTGGATACAGCGAGCTTTCTCGAACCCAAGTTCTACGTGTGGCTCGCACGATTGCGGATCTTTCCGCTGAAGACACCATCGGTGGGGTTCACGTCGCCGAAGCAATCCAGTCATGCGTTAACCCTTGGCTTCGGCTCAGAAAGCCGGATTATTCCCATGAGCGCTGAAGCAGCTAGGGCGGCCGTCGGATTTTATGGCGTGCAGATCCTACCCCGCCTGCGGGCGATGGACCCTGACGTGCGGCGCAAGATGCTGGTCGAGGCAAAGTCATTGAGCGGCGAGGTGACGCTCCAGCATTCGCGAGGACCGCATCGGCTGCCCGGCTGGGATGCTCCGCTGTCGGGCCTCCAAGTCGTCACCATCATGGTGTTCGGCCTTTTCGTCGAACTTGGTGAACGCCAGGATCTCTGCGAGCCCCTCATGGAGACGTGGCCGATAGCCGACACTCTCCTTCTGGTCGACAGGTCCAGTGGCACCGGCTGATCGCCGGGCATGCGGGCCTCGAATCGCATTCCGCTTGCTTGTCACGTCTTCCGGTGATTAACTTCAGGCATATTTGCAGTCATACCTCCCGCGGCTCATGGAGCAATGCCGGATGCCAACCTGGAGTGAGGGTGAGCCGGTCGAGGCGGAGCAGATCAAGGCTCTGATGGAGGCGATGGGGTTGAACCAGAGCCAGTTCGCCGAGATGGCGGAGCTTTCCCAGCCTTACGCGAATCGCCTCGTAAACGCCAACCGCGAGGTGGTGAAAGGCCCCTTGCGCGTGCTGCTGCGGTGGCTTTTCGCTGAGTATGGGATCGAGGGGGGGCGTGCTCCCGTTCCGTCCATCGCTGTCAAGAAAAGGCGGTGATCCCATTCCGACCGGAATGAAACTGCGGGTGAGGGCATGTCCCCCCTGGCGGGGGGCCGGGCTGCGCGCTGCGTAGGGCACGATACGACTGTGCCCAACGCAGCCGGGCCACATCCGCGACAAACCCCGTCGCGGCCGTGTCCCGGCCCTCCGGGCGCGCATCCCTCATGCAACTGCCGCTACGGACAACCGCACCGTCGCGATCTCTCTCGCCCTCGCAGCACCGGCGCACCAGTGCGGCGCTGCGCGCCGCGGAAACCCGCGCTTCGGGGACAGCTCTAAGGTCCCACTACGCGCGGGTTTCCAACGGCAACCGAGAACGGCTCAAGCGGATTGATGGCGGCGTTTGCTGGCGGCGCTGCGCGCCGCGGGCCGTTCCGCCACCCACCCCTGCCTAACCCCCGCGCTTCGCGCCCGGCCGGGGTGGCAGGCTGCACGGCCATCCCCCCGCGCCGCGTCGCACCGGCGCCCGACCTGGGCACCCCGGAGGGGACCCCGCCCAGCTCGCGCGCCTTCTCTCCGCCGCGCACCCACAACCACCCCACGAAGCGAACGGCACCACTGCGAACGGCACCCAGCGCCGGCGTCCGGGCCGTGGGTGCCTGCGTCCGTGCGGCCGCTGGCGCTCCTGGTCGCGCGGGACTCCGGACCGGGCCGCGGGTGCTCGTCGCTTCGCTCCTGCGCGCCCACGCCCCTTCCCGCGCGAGCGGACACGCGCTGGTCGCGCGTGCTTTTTCCTTTTTGAACTGCTCGATCGGGGGGTGTCGGCCTCGGAACGGGGCGAGCTGCTGCGCGCGGGGCGAGCTGGGCCCCGGTGAGTAGGTGCGGAGCGCCCCCCGGAAACGGCGTAACCGCCGTTTCCGCAATGAGTTATGGCGTGGCCGCTTTCACGCGGAGACGAAGATTTCCCTTGCGCGCGCTTATGCCTATGATTATATTCATAGGCATAGAGACGAGGGAGCGGCGCCCATTCCGGCCGGAATGGAGCAGCGAGCAGACCCGAGGCACGGAGCCGAGGAAATGGCGACCAAGACGAAGCGGGGCGCGCTGGTGATCCTCACCCTTCACCACACCTGCGGCGACGTGCAGTGCGAGGAATGCGGATTCCCGATCTTCACGGGCGACAGCTTTTACCACGATCCGCGCACGGAAGCCGTGACGTGCTCCGAGCAGTGCGCGGCCACCATCCGCCTACGCGGCGACCTGCGGCCGTTCTGAGCCGCGCCAGCAGTACCACCGATCCCGAGCAGGATGCGCACAACCACCAGACAAGGAGCCCGACCGATGCCGAGCACGAATCGCAGCGCCACCCAGCAGGACCGCACCGACCGCCCGAGCCTTTACGCGACCGTCACGGCTCGCATCGTCTCCGAGCTGCGCGAGGGCGCCGCGCCCTGGGTGCGCCCGTGGAGCACGGACGGGCTCGACTCGTTCCCCCGCAACGGCCTGACCGGGCGCCAGTATCAGGGAAACAACATCGTGCTTCTCTGGCTCGCCGCGTACTTCTGTGGCTTCTCGTCGAACCAGTGGTACACCTATTTGCAGGCGCAGGAGGCTGGCGGCCAGGTGCGGCGCGGGGAGAAGGGTATCCACATCCTGAAAGCCGGCCGGATGCAGGTGAAGGAGGACGAGCAGCAGGAACGCGCCGAGGCCGAGGGCGAGAAGGAGCCGCGCACCCGGAAGTTCCTGCGGACCTACGTCGTTTTCAACCGTGACCAGATCGACGGGCTCCCGGCCGAGGTGCGGGCGCCGGGACTCTCCGAGGCCGAGCGCAACGCCCGCGTCGAGGCGTTCTTGACCGCGACCGGGTCCAACATCGTCCAGCACGCCACCCGTGCGTTTTACGCGCCGGATCTGGACCTCATCGGAATGCCGCCGTTCGCCCGCTTCCGCAGCGCGTCTCACTTCTACGCGGTGAACTTCCACGAGCACGGCCATTGGACGGGCGCCGCGCACCGGCTGGACCGTCTCCCCTCGCGCGCGCAGAAGGGCACACCGGAATACGCGCAGGAGGAATTGACCGCCGAGCTGGTGTCCGCGTTCTTGTGCGCCTTCTTCGGTGTGGACGGCGACCTGCGGCACCCCGGCTATCTCGCCCACTACATCGCGCACCTTGAGAACGACGAAGGCGCGTTCTTCCGCGCGGCCACCGCCGCACGTCACGCGGCGGACTATCTACTGCACCTGACCGGCAACGCCCCCGTGCCCACGGCCGAGGACGCCGAGACCGAGGACGAGGACGGGGCCGGGGTGCGCGAGCTGGCGCAGGCCGCGTAAGTAGGCGCGCGGGCCGGGCTTCCGGCACACACCGGGAGCCCGTCAGTCCGCATAAAACCCTTGCGCCGGGGTATGCCTGTAGCTATATTTACAGGCATAGACAGCAGGATGCGCACAACCAACCAACCACAGGAGCGAGCAATGCCCAAGACCAAGACGCAGGCCGACGAGCAGCAGCAGGGCGGGAAGCAGCGGAAGGGTCGCACCGCCGCGAAGGACGAGCAGCCGCAGGGCGC
Source organism: Longimicrobium sp. (assembly GCA_036377595.1). Classification (NCBI taxonomy): domain Bacteria; kingdom Pseudomonadati; phylum Gemmatimonadota; class Longimicrobiia; order Longimicrobiales; family Longimicrobiaceae; genus Longimicrobium; species Longimicrobium sp. Next base: position 43,008 of record DASUYB010000122.1, read on the forward strand.
CCCAGTGATCGAGGCCGAGGGCGGGAGCGTGAAGGTGCAGGGTGTGGAGGTGGACGCGGCCGATTCCATTCCGACCGGAATCCCGCTTCCGGACGGGAGCACGTTCATGGTCGTTCAGCCGGGCGAGCTGGTGCACGACCCCGAGATCGACCCCGGCCGCGAGCCGGAAGAGTACGCCGCCGATCATCCGAAGATGAAGGAGATGGTCGCGAGCATGAAGGCGTTCGCCGCCGGGAACAAGCTGGGCATCGGCAACGACACGCCCGTCCTCTGCCGCCGGAACGACGCCGGGCAGCTCCTGATCGTGGCCGGGCGCCGCCGTCACGCGGCCGCGGGGTACGCCGGGACCAAGCTGGCGATCGTGGTGCGCGCCATGACCACGAAGCAGGCCCGCGTGTCCGCCACCGTGGAGAACGGGCAGCGTGAGGGCGCATCCGTGCTGGGCGAGGCGCGCCAGTACCGCGACCTGCGCGAGAAGGACGGGATGAAGGTGGAGGAAATCGCCGCCGCCGTCGGGAAGCAGCAGGCGTACGTCAGCAAGCGCCTCGCGCTTCTCACGCTCCCCGATTGGGTGCAGGCGATGCTGCGCACGGGAGAGCTCACCGAGGGCACCGCCTACGAGGGGATGGCACGCTACGTCAAGGTGCCGGAGCCCGCCGCGTCCGAGATGTGGGCGGTCCTGCACCGCCGCTGGGACGAGATCAAGTCGCAGGGCGCGACCGCCGAGCGCATCCGCAACACGCTGGGGCAGATCGCGCGCAACCTGAGCCGGTCGATGGACCCCGCCACGTCGTACCCCGGCGAGGACGCCCCCCTGTTCGACCTGGCCGCGCACGACGCCGCGTGCACCTGCAAGCGCCCCAAGATCCGCCTGCACGACACGATCAAGGAGCACGCCCGCTGCTACAACGTACCCGTGTGGGACGAGTTGCAGGCGACGGCGAGGGCGGAGCGGCGCAAGGGGCTCCAGAACGGCAACGGTAACGGTCACGGGCACGACGAGGGCAACGCGCCGCAGCAGCCGATCCCCACGCCGGTCAAGGCGCGCCCCACGGTGACGCCCGCCGCCTACACCGTGCCGGCATGGAGCGACGTGACCGCGACGTACGGCCCCAAGGCGGACGAGTACAAGCTGTCCGACGACCGGCTTCCGGCCGAGCTGCACAGCGCCAACCCCGTCAAGGTGCTGGACGTGAGCCAGCTTTCCCCCGACGTGGTGCAGTGGGTGCAGGCACCCTACGGCGGCCGGTTCCGCCTGATCTGCACCGACGCGCCCGCGCTGGATCGTGCCGTGAAGGGCGGTGCTAAGATCCTGCGGGAGCGGACCGAGCGCATGCGCCAGCAGGAGCAGGCCGCGTTCCGTGAGGCGGCGGCGGCGGTCGACTACCGCAGCGCCGAAGTGATGGCCGCCCTGATCTTCAACTACGGCGAGGCGCCGCGCACGTTCGCCACGGACACCGGGAAGCTGCTGGGAATCGACCTCGCCGGAAAGAATCTGGACGAGTGCGCGAAGCTGCCGAAGAAGGATCTGACCCTCATGCTGCAGGCCATCGCCGTCCGGGTCCAGAAGGGCGAGACCTACACCCGCGACACCGTGCCGGAGCGTGCGCGGGAGCAGGTGGAAGCCGAGTGCGCCGAGGACTTCCGGGCGCTGCTGGCGGCTGTCCCGGTTCCCGAGATGACCAAGGCGGGGATCCTTCTGGACCGGGCCGCGCGGGTAGACGCGGGGCGGCAGGGCGCGGAGGCGCTGATCCACTGGTACGACGACACCGAGCCCGCCGCCCGTGCCGACGAGCTGAGCGAGTACGCCCGGGCGTGGGCCGAGATGGTGAACGACTTCCGCACCGAGGCCAACGGGCTTGCGGCTGATGCGGAGGCGTTCGGGATCGAGCTGGACGCCATCGCCAACCCGCACGGGGACGGCTCACTGGCGGACCTGATCGCGGCGGCGGCGGTGGCTCTTCAACATCCTACCCTCGCGCTCATCGCGGCCGAGGCCGAGCGGCAGGGCGAGCAGCCAGAGGACGGCGGGGAGGGCGCTTCGGCGCCCGCCCCCGAAGCCGAGCCGGACGAGCAGCCGGTGGACGGCGGGGAGGGCGCTTCGGCGCCCGCCCCCGAGGCCGAGCCGGGCGAGCAGCCGGTGGACGGGGAGGGCGCTTCGGCGCCCGCCCCCGAGGCCCAGGACGCGCCGAACGTGATCCACGTCCCCGAGGGGACGCACACCGTCCGCCGAGGCGCCAAGAAGCCGGGCGAGCGCCGCCCCCGGCGGGAGCGTTAGACCGAGCCTATGGGAAAGACGACGCGGAAGATGCAGGCCGGAGCGGAGGGCGTGCACAGCGCCCTCTGCCCCGCTTGCTTCACTAGCTCACATGTACGCGTGAAAGACCGAACCGTGACGGCCGAGCTTTCCGTGTGCGTGCACTTCAAGCGCGCCGACTACAACAGCGATACAGGCGCGATGTGGGCCACGTTCGATGTACCCGAAGGAACGCGCTGATCCGGCGGATGCCGGGCTTCGGGGGGACAGGCCCCCCGCTCACCCGGCGACCAGCGGAACCCAACACCAGATTCCAGCGAGGCTCTTCATGAAAGGCGATCCCTACTGGCTGACGGCGAGACGCGACGGCACCTGCTCCGGCTGTAATGGCAAAGTCCGCCGTGGCGACCAGATCTTCTACTATCCCAGCAGCCGGTCAGTCTACTGTGCAGCAGACGGGTGCGGTGGCCGAGCGTCACGCGACTTCGACGCGTGCGCGTTCGACGAGGCGATGGTGGCGGGATGGTGAGGGCGCAGGTGCCGGGCGCGAAGTCGAGCGGCCCGGCACCCCGCCCAGCGGGTGCCGGGCTCGGGGGAGACAGGCCCCCCGCTCGCCCGGCTTGGGGATGAACTGCCGTGCCATGCTCGGGGGAGACAAGCCCCCCACTCGGCCGGCATAGGGAGACGGCGCGGGGCTGGTGCCCAGCCCCGCGCCGTCTATCTTCGTTTCCCCGCCGCCGGCGAAACTAAAAAACGTCGGTGCCGTGCTTGGGGAGGACAAGCCTCCCGCGCGCACGGCTCGGTACGGGTTACGCCCCCCCAATGTCCTGGTGCTCAATGGCCCGAGACCGATGACCGCCCCACCATCCACCCGAGCCGCATACGCGGCCGTGTTCGGCGAGCTGCGCTCCGCGCTGACGGCGCTCCAGCGACTCGGCGCCCGTGCGGGCCCCGAGGATCGGGACCAGCTCCGCGCCGCGCTGGCCGCGGCGCGTGAGCTGGTGCGCACCGCCCAGCTCCGCACACGTGCGGAGTGGGCAGCCCGTGGCAACCTCCAGCGAGGTGCCCTATACCTCGAGCTCGCGGATAAAGAGAATATGGACGCCGCGGAGAAGCTGCTGAGGAAACGATGACCCGACACCTTGGTGGCAGGCGCAGCGCAGCCCTCCATTCCGACCGGAATGGAGGGCTGCGTCGCTGGGCCACGTTCGCCCCCCGAGGTGCCTTCAGTTTCGCGACCCCGATTCCTTGGTCCAGAGGAATCAGATCGGATCTCCAAGCCCGCGATCGTGACCGTCCCTATAGTATGCTTCTTCCTCATCGAGTGTCGGACGCCGGCGGGCGAAAATCGTCTCGGCTTCGCTAACGGCACGGTCAATGTCGCGCTTCAGTCTCTCGGCGGCTTCGCGTACTTCTCCGATTCCGCGACACTCCGGCGACAGAAGTATCATCCCGTCACTCGCCGTGCCGGACTCGGACGGGACGAAGTGGACCGTGTGCCCCATCTTTGGCCTGTAGCGCAAAGCAATCCGTGGCATCTTCCTTCCCCCTCCACTTGCACCCCGAAACTGCGCTCCTCCCCGGAGCGGCGTTAGAGTGCCGTGATCGACGCGGTGATAGCTGCAACCTCGGTGCCCGATAGGCTGGTCTCCCGAAATGAGAACGGGCCGCCTAGATGTGCGCAGAACCGCGATGCACTCTGATTGCTAAAGCTCCCGTAAACCATGCGCGCCTTTGCATAAGATCCGATCCAAGCCGCTCGCGCTCTCGTGATTGAGACGAACAATAAGCGTGCGGCCTCAAAAACCAGCCCTGGATATGGTGCTCTCCAGTGACCCGGAATAATCTGGTCCTCCAAACCAGGTGTGAATACGATCTGAGCATCAAGGCCCTTCGCACTGTGCATGGTCATCACTCTAACACGCTTGGGTAGCAATCCCTCCTCCGGAACTGTCTTCCCAACGCGGTGATAAACAGCCTCCAAGACTCGGGACTGCTGCCCAGGGTTATCCGCCCAGAGGAAATCGCGCAACTCTGAAAGGTTCATTTCCGAAGGCAGCGTAGCCTTGAATGCATCCCACTTAGCGAGTTCCGTCGCTGGTCTCACCTGCGCGAGCAGTTGTCTGATCGCGTCAGCGCGATCAGCCAACAAATCGCCTGATTGCCACTCGGTAACCGTCGCGCAGAGTTTCTTTATGTTGGCTACGGCAGTAGCCGCACGGCCCTTAAAAACTCCAGCTGGCGTATCACCGTAAAAGAGATCGCGAAAATTCAGGTTGTTGCCTAATACGGCATCACCCACTGACTTGCAGGTGCCGACACCTACACCACTGCTGACACCGAGAATAACCCGGTGAGCCGTATAGTCATTCTTATCACAAGCAATCCGAATCATTGAATGGACTGCACGTCCCGCGTCCGAGTCGATAAAACCTTCGTTCTTTGGCGGCTCGAACTCAACTCCGGCTGCCTCGAGCGCTTCCGCAAGAGGCTTTGTCTGTAAACGACGGTTGCTCAGCAGAATCATAATCTGCCGCGGGTCGACACCAGCGGAAATAAGACCTCGGCAGGATTCCGCGATCACGCGAGCTTCGGCCTTTTCGCTCTTGAAACGCCAACGGTGACATACCCCCTGCACCGGCGGGTCGGATTCTGCGTAAGCGGAGGACAGGATCTTGCCAATTCTTCCGGCGGGCGAATGGGATCGAATCAACGCTTGGGCTGCTGACAACACGGATGGAGTGCAGCGGAGGCAATCCACGAGTGTATGCTGGGTGCACTGCGGGTGTTTCTGTGGGAACGTCTGAATGCCTTCCGGCGATGCGAACCGAAATGAATAAATGCTCTGGTCGTCGTCTCCCGCGATGAGGGTCGTTGCGCCAGCCCGGATAATCTCCTCAACAAGTTCAAGATCCATTGGGTTCAAGTCCTGAAACTCGTCAACGATCAAATGGTTGATGCTCAAGAGCTCGATGGGATCCAGCACACCCGCGCGAACTTGTTGAAGACACTGCCGAATAATCTCACCCGGTAAGACGCAGCAGTAAAGCTGCGAACGCCCGGCATGAAAGGTCTGAAAACTCTCTCGCTCCGCATCCGAGATGGGTGGATCGGGAGGTATGTAATTGGGTGGCCCCCACACACCCGTGCTCCAGAATGCCTCGTGATGAGACCGAATGCTGTCGCAGCGATCTGTGCTCCCTATGCTTGACCATGCATTGAACTCCTCGTCGTACACGTTATCGACTTCCCACGTATCAAGGACCAGTGGAGAGGCAGGATAGTGAGTTAGGAGATTGGCTTTCCGCAGCATACGGAGGGCTAACGAGTGGAGCGTGGTAACACTAACATCGCTTCCGGCATTGTTTCCTTTGTCACGAAGGTATTTTTCTATCCGTAATGCGAGGTCTCGTGCAGCCGCACGCGTGAATGAAACCACCGCGATCTGCTTCGGATCTACCCCATTCGTGAGAAGATGAAAAACACGCTCACCGATCGCGAACGATTTCCCCGTCCCGGGCCCCGCGACCACCCGTATTTGTGGCGCGGAATCATGTGCCGCATGAAACTGTGTTTCCTGTGCCGCAGCGATTTGTTCAGGCCGAATACCCATGTAGTTCTCCCCGAAGGCGTGGGAAACTGAATCGCGTTTGCTTACTTGGCAGGGCAGGCCAGGACCCCGGTTGTGCGTTGGGCTACGAAGCTTCCGAATGCTCCTGCATACAAGTCCGACGGCCATTTCTTCGCAAGATCCCCTTTCGTTGGAGAAGGGGGCCGGCATTCCGGTCGGAATGCGCTGCGGGCGCCCGGAACAAAGCTCGAGACTCTCTCCTGCCTCCGTCGAAAACACACAGCTCGATTAACCACGCCTTAAACTGCTCGCAGTCGGGCTTTACGGCCGCAACCCGGAGCGTGCCGTAGCGGTAAGTGATGGGGAACACCTGGAGCGAGCAGTGGCTTTCGATAACTCGACGGCTCGCAAGCTCGCCGATCTCGTATCGAAAGCCGCGCTCGCTTTTTCGCACGCTGCGCGTGCTCAAAAGGGATGGCGCCGATGGCGCAGCAAACCCGTGAACAGCGGAAGCCCCGGGGGCTTCTCCGCGCTACCGACGAGGAGTGGAGGGCGATCTGCGAGCTGGCCAAGGAGGCCGGTCGCCCGACCATGAGCTGGGTGCGCGAGCACTGCACTGGCGCGCCGCCCGCGCCGGCGTCCCGGCGCCGGGCGCGTGCGACGGGCTCCCGGCTCCACCAGCTCAGCCGCATCCTGAACAACCTGCGGCAGCTCGGCCGTGTGGCCGCGGAAGACGGTGACGCGCCGGCCGCCGAACGCCTTGCGGCCGTGGCCGAGGAGGTGGAGGCCGTCGCGATGGCGCGGCCCGATCCGCGCGCGTCCGAACCTGCGGCGGTGGCCGCGCTCGTCGCGGCCGGGGTCGAGCTGAACACGCTCGCCCACCGAGCCAACGGCCAGGAGGAGCTGCCCCCGGCCGCCGAGCTGGACCACGTGCTCGCCGCCGTCCTCGCCGCGGTGCGGCTGGAGACGGCGCCGTGATCGGCAATGTCAACAAGGCCACTGGCGGCCTGGGCAAGGGATTCAAGGGGCTGCTGTCTTACCTTGAGACGGGCAAGGACGGGAAGCAGCTCGACCGCATAGACTGGGTCGAGTCCCGCAACCTCGGCACGGAGCGGCTGGACCTCGGCGGCCGCTTCATGGCCGCCACCGCGCGCGAGTCCGTCCGCACCGAGAAGCCCGTCTTCCACTTCTCCGTCAGCTTCGATCCGGACGATCCTATCAACCGCGACGTGATGCGGCAGGTGGCGGACGGCGTGCTGCGCGACCTGAAGCTCGACCAGCACCAGGTGCTGATCGTCGCGCACAAGGACACGCCGCACCGCCACATGCACTTCGTGGTCAATCGCGTCCATCCCGAAGAAGGCCGCGCATGGAAGCCGAGCCACACCAAGCGGAAGATCGAGGCGAGCCTGCGGCGGCTCGAAGTGGAGCACGGGCTGCGCATCGTGCCCGGCCGCCTCGCGCCCGTGCCAGAGCGCGTGCGGGAGCCCGCAGCGGAGCGTCCGGCGCCATCCCCCCGGCCGGCGCGCGGGGACGCGGCGTTCTTAGACGACGTGACGGCGCGGGCCCGCCCCGTCTTCGAGCGGGCGCGCTCGTGGGCTGAGCTGGAGAGCGGCCTGGCGGAGGCCGGCCTGCGGGTCCGCATGAACGGCCGGGGCATGTCCGTCACCGACGGCCAGCGGGAGGTGAAGGCGTCGGAGATCCACCGCGCCTTCTCCCGCAATGCCATCGAGAAGCGGTTCGGCACCTACTCAGCCTACCGCGCCCGCGTCGCGGTCGCGGACCGTCCCTCCGCGCAGCGCGAGGCGTCGGGGACCGCCGCGCCTCCCCATCCGGGTGCTGCTCGGTCGGCTCCGGCGGCGCAGACCGATGGCGCCGCGCATTCCGGTCGGAATGCGCAGACGCGCCCGCCGGTGGCACCGGGCGAGCGCGTCTTCTGGCGTGCCTACCGCCGGTTCAACGACGACCTGGCGCAGCTCTACGAAAACCCGGTCGAGGCCCGCAAGGCGATCCTCCGGGCCGCCGCGCGCGTCCCCGAGCGCGTCGCCGCCGAAATGCGCACTTCACCAGATCGCTTTGGACCGCTGAAAGCCGCCGAGGGAGGGGTACGGGAAGGCCGCGCCGCCGCCGCGGCTGATAGCGCGAATCTGTTCCTTCAAGCGCGCGCCGACCGTCCCCGGCCCACGTTGAAGGAGCTGCAGGACCGCATCGCCGAGCACGGCGACGCGCTGCGGCAGGCGCGCGCCCACCCCGACGCCGTGCAGGCGAACGGCCTCGCCAAGATGGAACTCCGGCTCGCGGAGGAACGCCGGGGCTACTACTTCCGAACCTTGGAGGGCGCGCGAGAGGGGCTGGGCCGGATCTACGCCGATCCGTCGGCGGCCGGTCGCAAGATATGGCGCGCCGTTCAGCGCGAGGGGAGGGCCGCCGTCGAGAGGGACATTCGCACGCGCCCCGAGCGGTTCGGTGCGTTGAAAGGCGAGGAACGCCGCCGCCTGTTCGGCGTCTGGCGTGAGGTGGATACGTCGGCCGCGCGGGCGAGCGCGCCAGACACCGCGCGCGCGGTGGGTATCGCGGCCGAGGCCCGCGAGCAGGGGCCCTCGCGCCAGCAGCTCGCGCAGCTGCGCGCCCGCGTGGCGGGCACGCAGCGCGACCTGGACGCGGCGCGTGCGGCGCCGGCGCCGAGGCGGTCGCCGCAGCAGATCGAGCTGGAGATTGGCGCCCTGATGCAGAAGGCTGCAGCCCAGGCGCAGCGGGTGGCGACCGGCACGCTCGGCCCAGTTGCGGCGGGACCGCAGCAGCTCCTCGACCGGACCAGGATCAAGCACATCCAGCAGCTCGCCGTGATGGTGAAAGCTCCGCAGCTTGCGGTCGCGAAAGCTGCGTGGGAGTTGGCGGTGAGACTCGCTCGCGGCGATCGGGAGCACGAACGCGACCGCGGCGGGCGTTGACGATTCCGACCGGAATGTCATGTAGCAGGGCTACAGGTGTCTCGCATGATACCGCCACTGATGGTTTCCGTGGCCGCCGGTGCGGGTTTCAGCGGCGCTCGAAGGCTTGATAATACGTTCACTTCTGTCGCGTGATCGGAACTGCACGGAAGTTGAACTCGTTAGACCCGTACGGCAATACCGAGACACGCAGTGTGACGAGTTGCAGATGTGTTGCTTCCACCGGCACCGTGGGGAATTCGATTCTGAGAGGAATCGGTGTATCGACGACGAGCCGACGGTCAAGGGATTCGCCGCCCACACCTCGGACCTTCACACTCTCGGATACATGCCTGTCCCCGAAGTTGTCATAGGCGACTGTCGCGGCGCCGCCATTTATCCGGATGTCAATATCCCTCTCCGTTGTGATGTTCAACAAGCATGTCACGCCGGTAACGCGACCAGTGCACTCGATTAGATTCGCAATGATGAATTCGTCCCTCGGTCCCCGGATGCTTTGCAGGACTGCTCTCCCGCTCAAGGTCTCGAACTTGATCGAATCGGGAATCGATGACTCTTCAAGCGCTTCCGCTGAGGAGTCAATCGTTGCCGCCAGTGCGTTGGTGAACGAATCAGCAGGCATTGGCCGAGCCATGAATGCTCTGTACTCTGCCTCATGCTGCAACCAAGCCCGAACCGGGAAGAACGCGAGGCTTCCCCAGAAAACGATCGCCCAAACACTCTCAAATCCGAATTTAAGGAGCGCTGATCGTTCGAACAGCGGTCGTTCCTCGGCGTGCGTGTTCGGCGGGTATACGGCTGCAATGATCCTCGAGAAACCCAACGGGTAGAATCCGGCCACACCCTCGAACTGCCGCGAGAACGAACTTACATCGGCACCTGTTACTGCTGCGTAAATTGCGATCACCGAGAACACCGCGGCCGTTCGCGCGATTAGCGCGACCCAGAAGAACAGGCCGATCACTGCCCACAGCGCCACAGTCACGCAACAGATCACCAATCGAAGCAGTCCCATGGCTGACATCCCTTGGATCGCGGTGGTCCTAGCGAATCGCTAAGAACTCGTGACGTAGAGTCCGTAGGCGATTATTGCGGCAGCGTTCTTGGCAGTCAGAGCCGCTGCCTGATAGGCGACCTCTAGCCGGTCGTGTCGCGGTTTGCCTATCAAATTTCCCGATGACGTCTAACGCATAACGACACAAGGGTCAGGGGTGCGGAGTCGGCGCGCAAGACTCTCGTCCACCAAAAGCATGGCCGGTTCGCCCGGCGTACGCGGTCGCGTACTTGGCCAGGGTGCGGTCGTTCTCGGCCGCGACCAGCTCTTCCAGCACCGGCCGCATCCAGCTCGGCGTTGACGGCTCGGACGCATTCCGACCGGAATGTGAGCACTTGCGTATCCTCCGGCACGCGTCGCTACAATTCCCAGGCTGACTCTTCACCAACCGAACTGCCGCCGCATTCCGACCGGAATGCAGCGGTCCGCGTCTCTCCCCCCGAAAGGAGGAAACGTGCAACCCTCTACACCTACTCCAAGCGTAAATCACTGGGTACTTGCCTTCATCCTCCCAAACCTCGGCATCAACAGCGAGCATTCATACTTTCAGCAAATCTCGCCTGCCCTTTCGCTTGGGCTGGAGGGCATAGCGATTGTTCCATTTGGGGATAGTCGTTTTGAGGCGATCCGGCGAGAGTCGGGTAGCGCGCGAGTCCTCGCGGGGGGGTTTAAGGATGAGAATAGCGAAAGCGTTGAGCCATCTGCGCTCCTCATTCGTGAGGACTACGCCGCAGCTATTGGTCGCGATGTGGCACCGGTGGTCGCGTTCCGCAACGCTGTCGCTCTCACGTTCATCTTGCCTGCACGGGCGCGGCTTGCTGCCCAGGTGGGATCATCTTCCGTGAGTTGGGCTGACTTCTTCGATTTTCACCCGACGGTAGTTGGAATCGACAACAAACTCCATACACACACGCCGGCCGTGACGTCGATGTGGGTTCGTGAGAATAAATTCCTCGCGATGCCTGATCCAAGCATAGCCTATGGCACGGAGCTCGGACTTCCGGACCCTTTTCTGTCCTCGAGTCTAGGGAAGCTCTGGTGGAAACGGTTTATCAGGCCAAAGAAAGATGATGTGTTCAGTCGTCTAGTTTTCCGTTCGCTTGAACTAGCCTACCATGCGTGCTCGCTGACGAACAAGAATCAAGCATCGCTCAATGACTATGGCCTTCAGGTAGCACTGTGGGTAACAGCCTTGGAGGTCCTTGCCCGGCCCACGCGAGGAGACGTGAATCAGAGCGAGGTCCTCCGATTGATAAAGAGTTATCCGTGGGAGAACTGGCTCCTAAGTCGCAATCGCTTCACACTCCGCTTCCGGTCCCGATCTGGAGGATGGAACTACTCGCGAGGGAATGCCGTCCAAAAGGCTTGTAATGCGCTCTACCACGCTCGCCATCGCTTCATTCACGGGGATAAGGTCGATGTCGATCTGATGATTCCACAGATCGGCTCCGCGAGGCCAGCATTGCCGCGTTTAGCTGCAACCGTATATCGGGCCGCACTCGGCGCCTTCTTGGAACGTCGGTACCAAAGGTCCAGATCATGGGATATGCTGGAGTATCTTACATTTGACCGCTATGAAAAGGCTCTCGCGAACCTGGTCGGCCAAACGTGAGAAGCCGGCGGGCGTCGGTCGCGCAGCTCGCGAAAGGGGGGTCAGGCGCGCTTTCGGATCGGTCGCGTTTCGCCTGTATTAGGATTCCGCCACTCTGCCGTTCCGTCGCGCTTCAGAAGCACTCCGCCCGTCTCGACTAGCACTGTTGCAAGCCAGTCGATTGGGAGCGCGGCATCCGGCAAGGCCGGATCGATGAGAACGGCGCCGTGTTCCAGCGACAACGCTCCTTCACGGCCACTCATCCGGTCCCTGAAACGCCACGTCCAAATCTGGCCATCGAAGTCCGGTTCCCATAGATCGCAGGTAGACAACAGGGTCGCCTTGATCCAATGCTCGGCAGCGCGTGCATTGTTCAACCTCTCCTGCTCTTCCTCTGAGGGGACATGCACCATTCGATTGTCTCCGCTTCGATAGGCGAGGTTCAGTTGTCGATCAGGGCTTACGTCTCGAATACGCGCGGCCAGGTGACCCAAAACGTCGTAGGGGCCCTGCCTAATCGCATTCCGACCGGAATGTGCCCCCGGTCCCCTAGTTCTTAATACTCTGATTACAATAGGGATGGCAGAGCTGGATGTTCTCAGGATCCCCCGTCCCACCCTCTCGCTTGGGTTGGTTATGGTCGTACGAGAGTGACTTGTCAGGGTCCAGATAGCCGCCACAGATAGCGCAACAGGGCGCCCCCTCCAGAGCAATGGAGATAAACGCTTTGCTCTTGACGTGTTCTGAAAACTCCGAAGCGGTGGTCCTCGCCTCGCCCGTGAGAACCTTGCCCTTCAGACCGGCAGTCTCCACCAGCCACTCGTCGGTTACCGCCTCGCCCACAACTACCTTCTCGACGAGCGCCTCCAAGAGAAGCTCGTACACACGCGTTCTCTTCTTGCTTGCCTGCCTCTGCAAAACAGTGGCGATGAGATCCTTGTTGTCAATGAGGGCCGTCTCCAGCTTCGCTCTTGCTGCGGTGAATTTCTTGAAGAATCCACCGTCGTTATTTACAAGCTTCCGTCCGATTAGGGCTACTGTGCCCATGAACATCGGTCCGGAGTGAACGCCGGTCGGACCATAAAAATAGACGGCGGGGTGCAATCCCAAGCTGCCGCGATCATTCCCTGTGATCCGTCCGGCCAAGCGCATCGAACGCCTCAGCACTTCCAATGTGGCTTCACCTGTATCATCATCCGGATAGTCTAGGAGGCGCGCTGGCTTGCCTTCCTGGTTGCGGTTTGCGATCAACATGAAGTCAATCAGGACCTCCAGAGCCGCACGAATGCCCTTCGACCCTCCGAGAGGAAGGTCTAGGGTCTTGATAGGCCGCTTTAGTTCAGGCTCAAACAGAATCTGATGGAGGTTAGAGGCGCTCTCCTCGATTGCTTTAGCCTTATCGGATGGGAACGCCGACCAGTAACGGTGGCCTTTGCCTGCGCGAATCACCGCACGGGCAGCTATTGCAATAGGGCGCCTACGGTTCCGGAGCAGAAGTTCTTCAATCTCGTCGAGCGGAGTACCCTCAGTGTTGATCTTAAAGAATGACTCCTCTGCCTTTTCGGCATTACCGCTGACCCACTGGATAGGGAGAGCGCGAGACGCCAGTGCGGTGCCGCGGCGTCTCTCGTCATCAGGAATGTCGGGAAGCTGCAGCCGTGCATTGATCTGTGCATACTTGCCGACACGTTCTTCCACTAGATCCCGAGTCCGCTTAGCGATCCGTTTTTGCTCCGCCGAGATCTGATAACCGAAAAAGGACTGGGAAATGGCACCGTCCCCGTAATCATCTTCCAGCCACGAACGAAGGACGCTCAACCGATGCCCACCATCAATAACGAATAGATACAACGGCGATTTCCATAGAATGACCGAGGGAATTAGGTCGCCGTTCACGAAGCACTCCAGAAGCGAAACGACCTGTTCGGGCGACCAGTGGTTGGTCTCGCGCTGGAAGTCCGGTTTCCGGAGAATGGGAAGGATCAAGCTACCGGCCGTCAAATCCCTGAGCCCGACTGAAACAATACTGTCGACGGCCGGCTGCTCGTCCGGTTGGAGGGCGAAGTCCGCACGGGCGATCATTGCGTCGAGATTGACTAAGTTGCGCGAAGCCAAGGTCGTTGATTGGGTTTCTTGTGGGCGAGGTCCCCCCCTGCCAGCGCGTAATCATAAACACAGAAGGCGCGCGCGAGAAGCGTGCAAATCACGGGCCCCCTACTCATTCCGACCGGAATGCGGCGAAGCGCGAAGAGGGCGCCTTCCCCCCGAAAGGCACCCGCCGCACGCCGCCTGACCATCCGGCGTCTTAGCTTCGCATCGTCCAGCCCGCGCCGTCGCGCAGGACCACGACAGGCCGGGTAGGTAGCGGCACACGCCGACGGAGGTGTGGCACGCTACGCTCGCTCACGCCACCAGCCGGACCGGCGCTGCGCGCCGCGACCGGCCGCCCTGCGTCTGCGCATCCGCCGCGATGACACTCGCGCAGTTGGGATGCGCGGCCAGGTCCCGCCCCTCGCTTCGGCAGAACTGCAGCGCGATGGCCCACAGCGCGGTGGACGCGCGTGCCTGTCCGGCCCAAAACGCGGTGTCGTACCGCCGCGACCGGTGCCGCACCTGTAGCGACGCGATCGGTTCCTCGCCTTCCGCGATGCGCCGATCCGGCGAGCTGCACGCCGCGAGCGCCGCCGCCAGGAGCAGCAGCCGCGCGCGCCTGCTCCGCTGGAGCATGGTTCCCTCCGGGGTTGTCGATGGTGGCCGAGCCGACACGCGGCACGGCGGCGGTATCCGCCGCCACCGGCGCGCTGCCGGTAGAAATCTGGATCGTGGGTGCCTGCACCTCGGCGTCGCCATCGGCCGGGACGACGAGCTCGACGGCCGCCGCGCGCGCCGAGAGCGCCGCCAGCGAGCTGCTGGCGACGGTGACGCGGTAGCGGCCGGGCCGCGCCCGCGCCACGTACCACGCGCCGTCCGTGAAGGTCGTGGCGGCCGTCACCTGGCCGTGCTCGCCGGCCAGCTCCAGCGTGATCCCGCCGAGCGCCGCGTCCGCCAGCCCCGCGACCTGCCCCCCGACAGGCCGCGTCTGCACGACGGGGAAATCCACCGTGATCGCCCGGTTCGGCACCGGGCGCACGCGGTGCTCCGGCTGCGCCGGCGTGAGCGCCGGGTCCGCCACCGCGTTCGGGTGGATGCGCACGTACGCGACGTCATACGGCGAGACGTTCCACCGGACGTAGCGCCCCCGCGCGTCCGTCCGTACCGGCAGCCCGCCGACCTGCACGACTTGCCCGGCGAGGACGGTGTCCCCCGCCGTGAAACGGCCGTCCGCGTCGCGGTCGTAGTAGACGAGCCCGGTGATCCCGCCCGATCCCTCGGCCGGGCCGGGTAGCGCGCTGACGCCCGCGAGGCCCGCTTCCGCCAGCGATCCCCGGGCGGAGATCGTCGTGCGGTTGCGCGCGGCCCCACGCTCGGTGGAGACGCGGGAGTGCACGCGCAGGCTGCGCGTGAAGGCGCTCAGGCCCAGCTCGAGGACCGGGCGCGCGCTCCGCGCGCGGTCCCACCGCACGCTCGCGCTCACGTTCGCCCACCCGAGCGCCCCCACGCTCAGGCCGGCGTCCGCCGTCTGCACGCCCTCGCCGCCGAGGCTGGCGCCAGCCGAGAGGCTGGACGGCATCGTGCCGAAGAGCCGCCCGAGCATCTGCGTCCCCCGCAGCCCGAGGTACGCCGGCACGGCGGGCCCGTCCGTCAGGCTCGCTTCCACGGTCCCGCCGGAGTGGTAGACCGCACCGGTGGCGCTCCACCGCTCCACCTCGCCGCCCAGGTGCCCGTCCACGTGCCCGGAGAGGCGCACGGCCGAGATCCCGGCGGCGCCGGTGCGGTACGTGGCCGAGGCGTCCCCGGTCCAATAGCGGCGCGGCTCCACGGCCACGGCCGAGTCCGCGCCGAGCCGGAACGACGGGTCCAGCCGCGCCGAGGCTTGGAAGCCGAGGCGCGAGTTGCCGAGGAGCTGCACGGACGCGCGGCCCGCCCCGCCGCGCTCCACCTGGAGCTCGCCCGACGCGCCGTGCGCGTTCGCGAAGGCGAGGCCCACGTACGGCTTGAAGGCGTCACCCGCGGCGCCCCCGCGCCGCAGGTTGAAGCCCCCGCCGACCGTGAGCCCGTTGGTGAGGCCGTAGCGTCCTGCCGCGAAGGCACCGGCCGAGCAGTCCGACCACCGGCAGCGACCCGCGCCCAGGTCGTACCGGAAGGCGCCCTGCCGCACCATCGAGTACGGGACGGCGAACGTCAGGTCGCGCACGCGCTCCTGGCCGTCCGGCCCGATCTCCCGCACCCGCACGTCGCTGCTGCCGTAGCGGATCAGCGCGGGCGGGCTTCCGTCCGAGATGGCGTCCGAGAAGCCCACCAGCCGCCCGCCCTGATAGACTTCGTATTCCCACCCGGCCGGGACGCTGGCCCCGATCGGCACCATCCCGAAGATCGCCTCCTGCGTGTGCGGGACGTTGGTGATCCGTACGCCCTGGAGCTGCTGGAGGAACGGCCCCTCGGCCGCCACGTCGCCGACCTCGATCTGCCGGACGAGGCTCGCGGTGGGGAAGGCGCGCCGGTACTGCGCGTGCAGATCGACGGGCGCGGCGTCGCCGCGCTCGTCGCTGCCGAGCGTCGCGCCCACCTTCAGCTCGCCGCCCCACACCGCCGTCCCGAGCGTGGGCGAGAACGTCATGCTGCGGGAGGGATTGAGCGACTGCGCGCTCAACTCCCAGTCGAACACCATGCCGCCCCACTTCGGCCGGTACGGCACGGCGCGCGGATTCGTGTACGTCTCCGGCAACGCCGCCGGGGCGAGGCCCGCCCGCCGCTCCGCGACCGCCAGCCGCGCCTCAGCCGGGAACGGCCGCTCCCGGTCCAGCCGGGCCGTGAGCTTCCCCCACTCCACCACCAGCTCCGCGTCCAGCAGCTCGGCGAGCAGCCCGGCCGCGGCGTAGACTTCGCCCTCCGACACCATCATCTCGTCGGGACCGAGCTGGAGCGTGGTGCTGTCGCTCCGGAGCTGTCGCAGCGCGGTGTCGGCCGCGATCCCCCCCTCTGCGTATTCCGGTCGGAATGCGCGTCCTCCGCCCCCTCCGGCGGCGAACGGCACCCCGGCTGCTTCCGCGATTTTCGCCACCGGCAGCAGCAGGCGGCGCTGCCCGTCCACCAGCGCCGGGATCGTCCGCGCGGGCAGCTCACCCACGCGGACCGAGAAGACCGCCGGCTCCGCGCCCGGCTCCGCCGTGGTCGTCCCCGGCGCCCCCGCGCCGGAGGTGGCCAGCGCGAGGTGCGCGGGCGCCTGCGCCCATGCGGGCGCAGCGGCGAGGGTGGCGCCCAGGAGCGCCACCGCCGCGCAGGTGGCGCGGCGCAGCGCCGCCCGGCTCACCGGCTGCGGGCCGCGTTCGCGGCCCCCTCGCTGAGGTTCACCCGCCCCTGCACGGGATCGGCGCGGAGCACCGTCCCCTGCGGCAGGTCGGTGCGCTCGGTGTCGAGCGTGTATTCGACGGCCGCGACGCGCGCGGCGTCGGCGGCCGGGATGGTGAAGCGCCAGCGCAGGCCGCGGTAGACGGTGATCGGCTCGACGTGCTCCGCGCCCACCACCGCGCCGTGCGCGTCCAGCAGCCGCGCGCGAAGGCGGCCGATGAAGGCCGCGTTGCCGCCGCGCGCGAGGTCCAGCGTCAGGTGCGCCTTGTCGCCTTCGCGCGCCGCGCTGGCGTGCTCGACGGAGAGCGACGTGGAGAGCCGCCCCACGCGGTAGTGCAGCCCGCCCACGATGCGCGTGCCGATGCGCAGGCGCATGGTGGCCTGCCCCTGCGTCTTCTCCACCGGCGGGACCTGCGGCACGGCGTTGACGACCAGCCGCGCCCAATACTCCCCGGCCGCGAGCCCGGCCGGGGGCCGGACGATCACCCGCACCACCTGGCTCTCGCCCGGCGCCAGCACCAGCCGGCGCGGGTAGGCGCGCAGCCACGGCAGCGCCGAGGGCGCCCCGGCCGGGGCCGAGTCCGCCAGGACCAGCCGCACCACGCCGTCCGCGTCGGAGACGTGGGTGCCCCACTGGAACCCCAGCTCGATCTCTTCCGGCTGCTTGCCCGAGTTGTAGAGCGTCACCACGCCCTCGCGGGTGCGGGCGTCGATGTAGAGCACGGCGGGCGAGACGTTCACCGCGGCCGCCTCGCGGGCGCCGAACGCCAGCGCCGTGGCGGCGACCAGCGCCGCCCTGCCGAGAATCCTTCCGGACATATCCGTCTCCCTTCGTTCACGGGGTTGAGTGCGTTCATGTGGTGCTGCGGCCCGGGGCGCCGCCGGGGATGGAGCTCCCCCCGGCGGCGCGCGCCGCATTCCGGTCGGAATGCGGGGCGCGGCCCGTCAGGCGGCGTCGATCTGCATGTAGATCGTCGCCGTGTAGACCCCGGCCCGCGCGTTGTTCAGGTCTTCCTTGCGCGGCGTGTACGCGTGGAACAGCAGCCACCGCGACCCGCTCGGCGCGGCGAACGTCGAGCTGCCCTGGCAGTTGAAGATCGTCGCGAGCGTGCGCGTGGACGGGTCCGGGCTGGCGAGGTTGTCGCACGCCGTGGTCAGCGCCTGCTCGTCTCCCTCGGCGCTCCGGAAGACGAGCTTCCCGTCCTCCCGCAGCCCGACGATGCTCAGGCGGTAGGGGACGTTCGCCCGCACCTCCCGCTCGACCGGGTTGGTGGTGAACAGGCTGCTGGTGCTGATGGCGCCGTAGCCCGGCGGCACCCCGTCGCGGAAGTAGAAGGTGAAGTCGTGGAAGGACGGTTCGTGGTTCACCACTTCCACGAACGGGGCCACGCCGATGGCGAAGGTGATGGCGCCGCTGCGGTCGCTGAGCTGCTGCTGCGCCAGCGCGGGCGAGCCCGCCAGCAGCGCCGCCGCGACCAGTGCGAAAGGAATCCGTCTCATGGGGTTGTGTCTCCCTCTGGTGTTCAGGTGGCGAGGCGCCGCCCCGGCCGCGCGCCGGGAGCGGTGCCCGCCCGGTGTCGGTCGCTCAGAGCGCCTCGATCTGGAGGTAGACCGTGGCCTGGTACAGCCCGGCGCGCCGGTTCTCCGTCACGGACGGGTCGTCCGTGTAGGCGCGCAGCGTCACCCACGACGAGCTGGTGGGGACCATCGGCCCGCTGTTGGAGCACAGCCAGTCCGAATACTCGGCGGGCGACGCCGGATGCTCCGTGGCGGAGATCCGGCACTGCATCTGGAGGACGATCCCCGTCCCCGGAGGCGCCTGCCCGGCGATGAACTCGATCTCGCCGAAATCGTTGATCCCCTGCAGGGTGAGGCGGTACATCGTGTTCGCCCGGATCTCGCGCGTGACCGCGCCCTCCGGCGTGTCGATCATCGCCTGGCCGGGCGTCACGCCGTCCGTGCCCTCGGTCAGGTCGTGGGTGGACGGGGCGTCGCTGACGACCTCGACCCACTTGGCGACGGTGAACTGCAGCGTGATGGCGCCGGAGCGGTCCGTCGTCTGCCCGAACTGCGCGCTCAGCGCCGAGGGCGCCGCGCAGAGAGCCAGCATCGCGGCCACCGCCGCGGCGTTCTTCGTGAACTGCATGGTCGGACTTCCTTTCGGTTCAGGGAGGGGAGGGGGGCATCCGCCCCGCTCCCGGTGTTGTGTGGCCGCCGCGTCTGCCGGAGCCGGCCGGGGGGCGCCCGCGCCGGCGGCTGCGCCGCCCGGGCCCTCCGGCTACATGGCGTCCACACGGAAGGACGCGGTGCCGCTGTAGCGGCCCGCGCGTGCGGCGCTGGTCTGCGCCGCGTCCACCACGACGAACGCGCGCAGCACGACCACGCGCGGGAGCCCGCCGCCCTGCGGCGGCGGCGCGCCCGCGCCTGCGCGGAAGCAGTTGAACTCGACCCACGCGCGCGCCCCGCTTCCGGCGTCCGCCCAGAAGCAGCGCACCCGCGCCGTCATGGTCTGGCCCTGCGCGTTCCAGAGCGTGAGCTGGTTGCTCGCCGTCACGCCGACGAGCTGCACGTCCACGGTGCCCGTGAACGTGACCTCACGCTCCAGCGCCGGCGCCTGGGCGCCGTCCACGGCGCCGCCGGGGTAGACCACGCCGCCCGGCAGGTACTCCGTGGCCACGTGCTCCCCGGCCGCGTGGTCGCTGAACTGCACGGACGAGGTGTGATCCTGCGCGCCGCACGGCGCCGCGCAGACGGCGAGCGCGGCGCCCGCCAGGAGGAGGGAGGCGCGCATCATCGTCCGGACTCCGGATGGCGGGTGGCGGGGTTGCCCCATTCCGGTCGGAATGCGGGCAGGATCGCCCCCCGCTCCCACGTCAGGAGCGGGCGGACGACCGCGAGGACGTTCCGTTCCGGCAGCGGGCCGAAATACCGGCTGTCGAAGCTGCGGCGGCTGTCGGTGGCGATCACCCACAGGTCGCCCGCGTGCACCACGTAGACGCCCGCCGGGTAGAGCGGGAGCGGGCGCCCGTAGCTGTCGCGCGGGAGCCGGGCGGTGCGGGGAACGGCGCGGCCGTTTACGGCGAGGCCGCGATCCGCCACGGCCACCGTGTCCCCGCCGGTGGCGAGGACACGCTTGCCCAGGGGCTCCAGCCCGTCCGGGCAGACGTCGTCCGTCCCCAACGGCCGCCCCCGCGCGATGTAGCCGCGCTTCGCCGCGAGGCTCGCCGTGGGCTCGCTGAGGCAGACCATCACCACCACGCCGGGCACCGGCGCGGCGCCGTCGATGGTCTGGTAGACGCCGAGCGGGATGCTCGGTGTCAGGCACAGCCGCAGCCCGATGAGCACGGCCACGGCGGTGGCCGTGAACAGCGCGGCCGAGGCGAAGAGGAAGACGCGCGTGCGCGTCTCGGTGAGGAAGGCGATCATGGCCGCCCCCCTCGGCCGCCACCGACCGGGTTGTAGGTGGGGTTTCCGTCGAAGAGGTTCGCGAACTCAGCGTCCCGCAGGTAATTCACGCGGTCCACCAGCAGCGGCTCCCGGCCGCGCATGAACACGAGCTGCCGGTTGGTTTCCAACCGACGCACTTCGTCGGGGAAGAGCAGCTTTCGGCCGCGTTCCGCCGCCGTCACGCCGCTCCCGCTGCTGGAGCCGCCGCCGCCCCGTCCGCCGCGGTTGCGGCTGGCCGAGGCGTTGGCCGACTCCACCACGATGGTTTCCTCGCCCGCCATCGCGGACAGCAGCGTGGCCGTCTCGTGGTCGTTCGTGCCGAACGACTGGAGCACGTCGGCGTTGGCGAAAAACGTCGCCCACCGCGTGTTGTAGAGCGCCTTCGGTTGGCTGATGTCCTGGAAGATGACCCACAGCGTGAGGCCGGCCCCGCGGCTCAGCGTCACGGTGCGGGGCAGTTCCGGCAACGTCCCCATGTTGCCGGCTTCGTCGATGATGGCGAGCACCTTGTGCTCGGGGCGCCCGACCACGCGGCTCGTCGCCGCGATGGCGCAGGCGAGGTTGATCCGCTGCCACGCCCCGTAGGTGTCCAGCCGGTGCGGCGGGACGGTGATGAACAGCGAGAGCTTTCCGGCCTTCAGCGCGTCCATCTTGAAGCTGGACGACTGCATGACCGTGCGGATGCGCGGGCTGTCGAGAAACCACGTGTGCCGCGCGACCGTGCTCATGATGGACCCGAACTCCTTCTCGGAGCGGTCCATGATGCGCTTGAACAGCGTGGCGACCCGCGCGACCCCACCGCCTGCGGCGGTGTTGTCGGCCATCTCGGTGAGAAGGGCGTTGAAGGCTTCGTCGCCCACGCACACGCAGTCGCGCACGTGCGGCAACGAACGCTTCGGGTCGCCCGGTTCGTACTTCGTGGCGATGTGGAGGACGAGCCCCGAGAGGAACGCGCGCGCCTGGTCGAGCCAGTGCCCTTCGTCGCTCCCGTGGTACGTCGGCGGCACCAGCTGCTCGCCGATCAGCCACGCGTCGTCGTTCGCATCCTCGCCTTCCGGATCGATGAAATCCAGCGGGTTGAAGCAGTCCGACCCCACGGGGCCGCCCACCGGCTGGAGCACGCGCCACGGGTCCAGCCACGCCACCTGCTGGTGCAGGTCGTCGCGGCGGGTGCGGCCGGACACCGCCGCGTTTTCCCCCTTCGGGTCCGTCACCACCAGACTGCCGGGGTACGTCAGGCAGTTGGGCAGGACGGAGCCGATCCCCTTCCCGCTCCCGGTGGGGGCGAAGGTGATGAGGTGCCCGTCCCCCGGATAGCGCAGCAGCTCGCCGTCGTGCCGCCCGATGATCGGCCCGCCGGGCACACCCTTGAGCGGTTCCGGATCCCCGAACCGAGCGGTTCCGAACGAGCCCGTGGGCGCGGCTGGCGTGGGCTTCGGCAGGAGCAGGTAGCCCGTGACGAACGCCGCGCCGCCGGAGGCGGCGCCCGCCACGGCCGCCCTGCCGGCGAGGCTCGCGTATGCGGGCTGCTGCGCGAGGCGCAGCCCCCACATGATCCCGAGCACCGGATCGTAGATCGGCCCAAGGCTGGCGAGCACCAGCACCACGCCGACTCCGAGGCCCTGACCGAACACCTTCCACGACTGCCGCACCGTTGCCAGCACCCCCGCACCGGCGAGGACCAGCACGGCCGCGAGCTTCACCGCGAACGTCTGGCCCGGCGTGAGCGCCAGCAGCGGCGACCCGAGGGCCGGGCTGTAGTGGAGCGAAGCCGCGAGGAACTGCGTCGCCACTGCGCAGGCGAGGACGGCGCTCCCGATCAGCAGCGGCACGGCGGGGCTGATCGGCTTCGGCCGGACGGCCGCCTGCGGCGGCCCGCCGGCGGCCTGGCCGCCGCTGGCGGCGCGCGCCGTCACCTCGCACCTCCGAGCCGGGGACGCGGCGCGGGGGCGCCCACGTCCAGGTCGGCGGCCACGAACACCACGAACGGCGTCGCCGGGCGGATCTCGATGGTCGGCTTGACCTCGAGGTTCCGCCGAAGGATCTCCGTCGCCAGCGTGGAGAGCTCCGTCGCCGCCGCCGTGGCGGCGGTCTGCGCCGGGGACATGGAGCCGCCGTCCGTCTCCTGCGGGACGCCGAGCTGCACCCCCGCGCCGAGCGCGGAGAGCAGCACGGCCGTTCCGAAGACGCGCCCCCAATGGTTGTTCACGCGGTCCCGAATTCCGGACCGGCCGTCCGTCGAGTGCGTGGGGAGGCCGGGCAGCGCGAGCGTCCGCCCGTCAGGGAAGCGCACGCGCGTCCAGGCAACGGCGAGCCGCGCCTGCCCGCCCGCCACCTGATCGCTGCACGTCCCCAGCAGCTCCGCCCCCGCCGGGATCAGCACGACGCGCAGGCGCGCGTCGTACACGTCCCGCGTCACCACCGCCTTGACGTTCCCGCAGAGGTCCGAGTTGATCCCCGTCACCAGCGCCGCCGCGATCAGGGTCCCGGCGCTCACCACGTACGGCGAGGACGGGGAGACCGGCGCCTGCGGCGCCGGGGAAGCTCGCCCGGCATCTCCCGGCGGTGCGGTGGCGAGCTGGGGGGCGGCGGTTGCATTCCGGCCGGAATGCGGCGCGGCCCCGGCCGCGTCGATGGACGACCCGTACGCCGACAGCTCGGCACTCATCATCGAGTCGGCCAGGGCCGTGTAGTACGCATCCGGCATCAGGCCGTCCGGCCCCGGCCGGAACTGCTGGCCGGGGGAGGTGGGCGCCGCGGCGGCACTGGTGCCCGTGCCGTCAGACGGCAGGCGCGCACCGCGAGCCGCCCGGTAGCGGCACCGGCGGTCGCACTCCGGCGCGGCGGGTGCGGCGGCGGGCGCCGCCGCTTCCGGCGCCGGGCCGTAGCTCGCCGCGTACGGGTCGGCTCCCTGCGGTGCCGCCCCGGCGCCTGCCGCCGGATACGCGCCGTAGGACTGCTGCGCAGCCGCGGCGGCGAGCGCGGCCGAGTCGGCCGCGCTCGCGCCGGGCGCGGCGCCGCCCGCCACGCTCGCCGCGCACTCCATCCCCTGGCACGCCGGCCCCGGCGGAGGGGCTGCGGTAGGTTCGTTGTTCAGGAACTCGGCGGTGGCCGGGCCCTCGGGCGTGCCGCCCCCCGGACCCGCCGCCGCGCCGTCGCTGGGCTTCGGCCGCGACGTGACGAGGAACGCCACCGCGAGGACCACGAACAGCAGCGCGGCGCCCGCGATCACCACGGGCTTGCTGCTGAGGCGCTTCACGTCCGGCCGGGGCGTGCTCCCCGGTCCGGCGCCGGACGGCTCCGGGCCGCTCCGGGCCTTAAGCTGCTTCGTGCGCATGGCTCACCGTCCTCCCATGCGCCGGTTGTAGATGTGCAGCACCTTCGCCCGGCCGCCGGGCCCGCCGATCACCAGCGCGAGGTGCCGGGCGATCCGGTCCGTCTTGTAGAAGCCCGTCTCGCGCGGGCCGGCGTAGTTGAGGAGCGCCCGCTGGCCCGACTCCTCCACGACGTAGAGGATCGCCTGTTCCGCCTGCCGGGCTTCCTCGGGGACGTAGATGTAGGTGTGCGTCCCGTCGTCCACGACCTGGAGCGGTTCCCACGGGAAGCCGCCCGTGCGGCGCCACGTGTAGTCGAAGCGAAGGTTTTCGGCACCCACCCCGGCGGCCAGCGGCACGTCCGCGCTGTCGCGCGCGGCCGTGGCCGCCGCCGTCCCCTGCTCCTGCGCGTTCCGCCACTCCGCGTCTTCCGGGTAGAAGAAGCGCACGCGGCGCGTGTACGCGGCGTTGTGGTCCCAATCGTCCACGTCCCGGCACGGCGCCGACAGCAGCGACAGCTCATAGCGCCGCCGAGTGGTCGGCAGGACCATGTTGGTCGAGACGCCGCACAGCAGCGGCTTGACCGCGACCTCGGCCCGGCGCGTGGCGCCCTCGCCGAAGTGGTAGACCGCGATGCTCCAGCTCGTCGTGTCCGCGACGAGCGGCTGGCCCTGCACGTCCTCGCCGGCCTGCAGCTCGACAGTGCAGATGCGCATTTCCACGCAGACGACCGTCGGCTGCTCCTGGCCGTACCGGAACACCTTCACGTCTCCCGGCCGAACGGACTGGCCGCTCGCCCCGAGGGGCAGCAGCGCACTTACGGCGAGCAGAAGCCCGCCCAAGACAAGCGACTTCATGGCTTGGCTTCTCCTGTAGCGATGGGGGCCCAGTTCAACTCGACCACATAGAGCCCCAGCGGGTTTTCAAAGAGTTTCTGCCAGTCGGCATCCGTCTTCGGCCGCTCCGGCGGAACAACCTCGACGGTGAGGTAGGCTTCCCACGACGTGCGCGAGCTGGACGCGCCGCCCTGGAGCGGCGTGTCCTGTTCGGTCCACTGGACCTTCCACGTGTTCGACTTGGGGATCGGCAGGACGCTGTTCACCACGACCGTCCGCGAGAGCGAACGGCCGAGCACGCGGGGATCGTTGGCCGGGTCGCTGAAATGCTGGTTGACGTACCCGGCCGCGTTTTTCGCGAGGTGCGCGTAGCTGCGGTGGATGAACTCCATCTGCGCCGCCGGGTCCGAGGACACCGTGCGGACGTTCCGGATGAACTGCGCGAGCGTGTAGACCACGAGCTGAGGATCGGTCGGGCTGGTCTTCTCGGCCGGGCCGCTGTAGACCACCTGTCCGAAGTGGTCCACCTTCACGATGTAGGGCGTCCACTGCGCGGTGGACGCGAGCCGCTGGTAGGACACCGCCATGAAGGCGTTGACCAGCAGCAGCCCGAAGGCGGCAAGCTGCCAGTTGCGGCGGCCCCGCACGGGGTCGCTGAACACGCTCAGGAAGGCGTCCCGCGCTCGCAGGTACGTGCTTGTGCTCGCCTTGGCGGGTGCGTCCTCGCGCGTCCCGCCATTCCGGTCGGAATGCTTCACGGGAACCTCCGTCAGTTGTTGCGGAGTGCTTGCGCGATCCCGAGCGAGGCGCCGCCCGTGATCCGGGAGGCGAAACTGCCGGGGAGGAACATCACCAGCCCGCAGAAGATGCAGACGCCGATCAGCCGCTCTATCGGATCGGCGAGATCGAAGAGCGGCGGGATCGTGGGCCAGTTGCCGATGACCGAGACGCCGACGGGCACGAGCAGGTAGAGCATCATGATCTTGATGCCCGAGTGCATCACGTACGTCAGGTAGTTCTCGGCGAGGGTCGCGGTGCCCCGGAACGCGGCGAATCCGAGGAAGAACACCCCGGCCGACATCACCACGTATCCTTCGACCAGGCAGTAGACGATCTGGCAGGCCATCCCGCAGAACGCGAGCGCCACGAGGAAGGCGCAGACCATCGCGAACACGAACGTCACCTGATCCATCATGAGCGCGCTCACCACCGCGCCCGCCATCATCTTGCCCGCGAGCATGATCCCCATCCCGGCGACCTGGGAGGGGTTGAGCGAGGGGATGAATGCGGCGGTCTGGCCCGCCACCACGAAGCTGTCGAAGAGCTTCGGGACCACCAGCTCGAAGCTGGTGATCGAGAAGAAGCAGATCGACATGACGAGGATCTTGAGGACGAACCCGCCCGCCGCCTCGTCCAGGCGCTTCGGCTTGAGCAGCAGCACCATCGCGCTCGCCACCACCTCGAACCCGGCCAGCGTGACGAACAGCCGCTGCGCGTTCCGCATCAGCCTCGCGGCCCACACCAGCGAGGCACGGCGCCACTCCTCCGCCATGCCGTTGACCACCTGCTGCGCGTCGGCGTGCGGCGCGACCATGCTCGCCACCAGCACCACGACCGCGGTGAGCGCCACCGCACGCACGACGTGACGGCTCACCAGCAGGCGTGCCCATCGCGGCACGGCATTCCGGTCGGAATGCGGCTTCTCCCCCTCCGTGCGCGGAGCGCACGGAGGGGTCTGGACCGGGGCGCTCACGGCTCCCCCCCGGTCCGCGTCCCGGTGAAGCCGCCCGTGGTGAGGGGCCGGTACGCTCCGAGCCGCTGCGCGGCCATCTCGCGCACCGACGCCGCGGCGGCCTGCTGCTGGAGCCGCTGCGCCTCGACCACCGCCTGCGCGTTGGCCTGCATCACCACTGCCTGCCGCAGCATGGTGATCTGGTCGGCGGTGAAGCCCTGCATGGTCGTCTGGAGCTCCAGCGCCTGCTCGTGCCCCTGCACGGAGCCCATCTGCGCCTTGATCTGGCCGAGCGTCGCGGCCGCCGCCTGCACCTCCTGACCGACCGCCACCGTCCCGGCGACGACGCCCTGCAGCGTTGCCAGCGTCCGCTCGGTCTGCGTGCGCGCCGAGCGCGGCGACCATCCGCCGACGGGCGGCGTGTAGCCGGGGAAGGTCTGGCGGAACAGCGCCTCGGCCTGCCGCAGGCTGTAGGCGATGCCGTTCGCCTGCGCGACCACCTGGTCGAGCTGCTGCGCCACGCGGCCGAGGTCGCGCCAGTTGGGGCGCGACAGCTTCCGCATGGCGTTGAGCTGATTCGTGAGCTGCTGTTTCTGCGCGGCGAACTGCTGCAGCCGCACGCGGTAGTGGGCGATGTTCTGCGCGAGGTTGCGCAGATCGACCACCACCCCGCCGAACTGCGCCGAGGCCGGCGCGGAGGACACGGTGAGCAGCGAGCCCGCCACCACGGCGGCGCTAAGCCAGCGCGTAATCGAGAGACGAAGCCGAGTGCGCATCGTCGTTCTCCTGTGTCTGAATCGTGGACGGAAGTGCGTCGGCCCAGGCCGTAAGCCCGGCCCGGCGCAGCCATTCGCGCGTCCACTGCGGGCCGTGGTCGGCCATCGCAGCGGACGCGAACCGGCGGGTGTCCTGTGTGGAGAGGCCAGGACGCGGGAAGAGGAAGGCGGCGGCGACGGGGCCGACGCCGAGGGAAAACACCCGCTTCCCGGTCGGGGAGCGGAGGAAGTAGTCCCGCGACGGGGTGGCCGTGGCGACGTGCCGGATTTCGGCCTCGTTGAGGCCGATTTCCGTGTAGAGCTTCCGGCTCGTCGTCGCCGCTTCCGGGTTGGGGAGGAGGATCTTGACCCGGCACGTCTCGTAGACGATGTGCCGGGCGGCGCTCTCTTCGAGCTGGGCGAGGCTCTGCGTCGCCAGCACGAAGCGGCTGTTGTTCTTCCGCTCCGTCACCAGCGCGAACCTGATCCACCGCTCAAAGACCGGATCGTCCAAGTAGCGGTGCATCTCATCGAGGTACGTCCACGTCGGGCGGGCGCCCGCCGCCGTAAGCAGCTCCACCCGGTGGAGCAGGTAGAGCACGGTCGGCGTGCGCATGGTGCGCCCCATCTTCATCAGGGCGCCCATCTCGAAAACCAGATGCGGGGCGTCTTCGATGCTGTCGCTGTCGCCGTCGAGGAACGTCCCCAGGTACGGCTCCAGCGCGGCCCTGAGGCGCGCGTCCTGCACCTGCACGTGCAGCTCGGTGAGCGTGCGGTTCTTCGGCGGCTGCTTGCCGAGCAGCCGGACCGCGCGCTCCAGCTTCACGCGGTCCGCCGCGTCGCACTCGTGGCCCTGCACGGCCACCAGCCCCTCGACCCACTCCCGGCCCCACAGCGCCTCGGCGTTGTCCGCCACGTTCCGCAGCGGCTGGAGCTTGCCGCCCTCCGCGCCTATGTCGTGATGCCGCGCGCCGGTGGCGACGGCCGGGAGCCACGCCGAATGCCCGATGTCGAAGAACGCCGTCTGCGCTCCCGCGTACCTGAGCACCTGGAGGCGGTGCAGGTTGAGGAACGCCGACTTGCCCGCCCCCGGGGGACCGAGGACGAGCGCGTTTCCACTGGTGTCGGTGTCGGTGTTGAGCCGGAACGGCGTGGAGCCCGCCGTCTCCGCGATCATCAGCGGCGGCGAGCGGAGCGGCAGGAGCGGGGACGGGTTGTATTCCTCGCCCGCCCACAGCGCCGTGGACGGGAAGAGATGCCCGAGGTTGCCGGTGTGGAGCACCGGCCGCCGCAGGTTCGGGTAGAAGAGCCCCGGCAGGCTCCCCCAGAACGCATCGACCGCGTTGACACCCTCGACCCGGCCGGTGAAGCCCAGGTCGTTGAGCACGCGCAGCAGCTCCCGCGCGTTCGCGTCCGCCCGGCCTGCGTCGTCTTCGTAGAGGACGAGCGTGGCGGTGTACGCGAGGAACCGGACCTGCCCGCTCTCGCTGAGCGCGAGCGCGGCGTCCGCGTCCGCTTCCATCGAGAGCGGGCGTCCGCCGCCGCCACCTTCGGCGGCGGCCTCATTCCGACCGGAATGCCGGGCGCCGCCGAGGAGCTGGCGCAGCCCGTCCTGCACCCGCCACCCGCGCCGCGCCTTCTTGATCTCCGACTCCCCGGCCTGCGTCGAGAGGAGCACGAACCGCGAGCACCACCGGAAGCCGAACGGCAGGCGTCCGAGTGCTTCCAGCGCCGCCGGTTCGGGCTTCCACGGGAAATCCTGCACGGCCACGACACGGACGTGCTTGTCCCCGACGCGGGGCTCGAACCCGCCCACGAAATCGCGGTCCGACAGGACGACGTTGAGATAGGCGCCGTCCTCGGGCACCCGCACCGGATGGTGCAGCCCGGTGAGGCAGGCGTGCAGGTGGCCGAGCAGCGACGCGTCGTCCAGCCGCTCCATCTGCACGCGACCGCGCAGCCGGTCCCGCAGCTCGGTCAGCTCGCCCTCGAACTGCGCGAGGACGCCGCTCCAGTCCACCTCGCCGCGTTCGGCTCCTTCCACGAAGAACGCGACGAGCTTGGAGTACCTGTCCGAGGGCGGCAGGTACGTGGCGATGAGGAAGAAATCCGACTCGTAGTGCAGCCCGGCGGACTCGTACGAGCGCCGCCGTTCGTCGTCTACGAGCCACGAAACGGGATCGGAAAAGCCCCCGCCGCGCGGGTAGCCGACGGACTCCCGCCGGAACTCGCTGACGTGGAACCCCCACCCGTCCCCCACCGGGGCGAAGGCGTTGGCGATGTATTCCGACAGGTCGGCCAGGTCGTCCGCCGTCGCGGCGGCGCTGTCGGGTCCCCGGAACCGGAATCCCGCCAGCAGGGAGCCGTCCTTGTTCAGGACGACCCCCGGCCCGATGAGGAACCCGTACGGCAGCACGTCCGCGACGCCGCGGACTTCCGTGCGGTCCTCGCGCAGCTTCGCCGCGGCGAGTGCGGCCAGCAGGGCAGCCGCGATGCCCATGAAGAAAGGCAGCATGGCGGCTCAGGCCCTTCGGCCGGGAAAGGCGTTGTGGAAGGCCGGTGCGGGCGCACGCAGCAGCGCGTGCGCCGGGTAGTAGCTCTGGTGAGAGAGCGACCGGAGGTAGAGGCGGAACACCTGCCCGTCCCGCTTCGACACCCACACCAGCAGCGGGTGAACGACGCTCCAGAAGGCCACGGCGACGGCCAGCGTCAGGACCGACAGCCCCGCGAAGACGACGACACCCCAAACCACGAGGGCTTCCACCACCACCGCTTCCGACTCCGTCCCGAACAGCAACGGATTCCGGACGAGCGAGGGGTGGATGGCGTGGCCCCGACGCTGACGCGTGCTCATGGCGCGGCCCCGCGTCAGACCAGCGCGCCGGCGAAGCCGACCGCGCCGACGAAGACCTGCGCGCCAAACACCAGCGCGCCCCCGACCACGGCCTGCCCGAGCCGCCCCGCTCCTTCCTCGTGGCGCTTCATCATCCAGATCACGCCGCACAGGGCGACGCCGATCCCGACGACCGCCCGCGCCGTGGGCCCGGTCAGGTTGTTCAGCAGGTTGGTGAGCGGGGCGTTCCACGGCATGTTCGACCCGGTGCCGCCCGCCATCAGGACCGACGAGTACAGCAGCGCAGCGAGCGCGAGGGCGCCCGCTCTGCCGTAGGTGTTCCGCCATGTGCGGCGGAGCCCGGCGCGCGCCGGGGCGAGGGTGTACGACCAGACGCGGGCGCCGGTCGCGGTTCCGGGGATGCGGCGTGCGATGCTCATGGGAGCACTCCTGTGGATGTGCCTCACGCGAGGCGTTGGAAGGAGAACCGGCGTTCGCGCGGGTCGAAGCCGGAAACGCGAACCACCTCGCGCACGTGCCGCTTGACCGATCCGCCCTGAATCAGCACCAGGACGTGAACGGCCTCCGCGACCAGTTCCAGTTGGGGCGGGACGCGGTTGCGCATGGCGAGGCGGTTCATCCGCCGCAGGGCGCCTTCGGCGTCTGCGGCGTGGAACGTGGCAAAGCCGGAATGGTCGGTCGTCCACGCGTCCAGCAGCGCGAGGACGGCCTTGTCGCGGACTTCGCCGAAGACGATCCGGTCGGGGCTGAGGCGAAGGGTCGCCTTCAGCAGGTCGTGATGGTCTTTGTGCTGGCTGGTGCGGAGGGTCTGCGTGTTCGGGACGGACGACTTCACTTCCAGTGTGTCCTCGACCACAACGAGGCGTTCGTTGGGGCAGAGGTCAGCGACGGCCGCGAGGATGGCGTTGAGGAAGGTCGTCTTCCCGCTGCGCGTGGCGCCGCAGACGACGATGTTGCGGTGATCCAGAATGCCGCCGAGGACGGCATCCAGTTGCCCGGCGGTGAGGATGCCGGACGCCCGGTAGTCGTCCAGCGTGTAGATCCGCAGCGGGGGCTTGCGGACCACCATCGCCGGGCGCGCCACGGTCGGGGGACCGAGCGCGATCAGCCGTGAGCCGAGGAAGACGGGGCCGGGTAGCTCGCCCTCGAGGATCGAGTTGCGAGCGTCGAACGTGGCGCCGAGGTGCTGCGCCACGGCGTTGACGAACATTTCGACGCGCTCCGGGGGAAGCACGTCGCCCTCGTGGACGCGACCCGCCGAGTGCCGGTCCAGCCAGACCAACCCGTCCGAGTTGATCTGGATGTCCGTCACGTCTTCGTCGCAGAACAGCCGCTCCGTCAGGGGGGCGGTGAGGTAGCGCGTCAGCCGCTCGACGTACGCGACGAGCTTGGCGGCTTCCTCCGGAGAGGCCATTCCGGCGGGAATGGCAGCGGGGGCGATCATCTCAGCCCCCGAGCGCGATCAGGCCGCGACCGGCGGGAACGCAAACGGCCCCCGCCTCGCCTCCCGCCGGTGCGAACACGGCGGGGACGTGGCAGGGGCCGCCGGGGCCGCTCACGGCCCGGAACCCGCACACCATCGTGTCAATCGCCTCAACGCGGTCGAGGTCCGCGTTGATGCGTTGTTCCAACTCCATCCGCTCCCTGAGCAGGTCGCGGACTACTTCCTCTAGTGCGGAGGCGAGATACGGTGACACGTGCAACTCACTCGTTCCGAGTGGACAGACCAGCCGCCCCCCGGGCGGGGGGCGACTGTCAGTTGCACTGTCAGTTGGTAGGAATTTCTGCTCTGTGCGGCGGGATTAGGTGAGCAGGTTGCGCGCGCTCATCTAGTGTTTTCGCCGTTTTCTGAGCATCTTGCTCGCAGGAGGTTCCTTGGTAGAATCTGCCGCGGTTTCAACCGCCCACCCACATCAGCGTCCGCCCCGACCCCAATCTCCTGAACCGGATTGAAAGCGCCGCCTCCGGCCCGGCAGGTGCAGACGGCGCGCGGGCGACGTAGTTTCCTGCGCCTGAACCCCGACCCCTGCGAGGCGATGCCCCGATCGATGGCCCTGGACTACGGCGAGCGCCGCATCGGCGTGGCGGTGAGCGACCCCACGCGCACCATCGCGTCGCCGCTGACCACGCTGCAGCGGCGGCCGGGGAAGCGCCCACCGTGGGCGGAAATCACCAGGCTGGTGGAGGAGCAGGAGGTGGACGAGGCCGTGGTGGGACTGCCGCTGGCTCTTTCGGGAGATGAGACCGACTGGACGAAAGAGGTCCGCCAGTTCGGCGCCGACCTGGAGCGGAGGACGGGATTGCCGGTGCGCTGGATCGACGAGCGGATGACCTCCGTCGCCGCCGAGCGCGCGGTGCGCGGGATGGGGCTCAAGCGCAGCCAGCGCGAGCAGAAGGAGCGCGTCGACGCCGCCGCCGCCGCGCTGATTTTGGCCGCGTGGCTCCGCCAGCGCCCGCGCGAGGGGTGATCGAAATGCCGTCGCACTCCCGCACTTTCGCACTTTCGCACTTTCGCACTTTCGCACTCGCCGCCCTCGTCGCGCTCGCCGCCTGCGCGACGGACGGCGGCGGCAACCCGCACGGCCCGCCGATCCGCGTGAAGGTGCCCGCCGGCGCGTCGCTCCCCATCGTGGCCGACTCGCTGGTGGCGCGCGGGATCGTCGAGTCCGCGCCGAAGTTCCGCCGCTACGCCGACGCGCAGGATGCGGCCGCGAAGATCAAGCCCGGCATCTACGAGTTCCGCGCGGGCGAGTCGTGGAAGATCATCGTCGGCAAGCTCGTGCGCGGCGACGTGGTGAAGGCGCGCATCGTCGTTCCCGAGGGCTGGACGGCGCGGCAGATCGCCAACCGCACCGCGGCGGCGCTGGGCGGCAACGCGGACTCCATCTACGCGCGCCTGGCCGACACCGCCGTGGCGAAGAAGTACGCCGTTCCCGGGCCGACGCTGGAGGGCTACCTCTACCCCGCCACCTACGTCTTCCCCCTCGGCACGCCGGTGGAGACGGCGATCGGGGAGATGGTGAAGCGCTACAAGGCCGCCTGGACGCCGCAGATGCGCACCCAGCTCCAGGCGCAGGCGATGACGGAGCGCGACGCCGTCGCCTTGGCCAGCATCGTGGAGCGCGAGGCGAAGGACTGGCGCGAGCGCCCGACCATCGCCGCCGTGTACCGCAACCGCCTGCGGAAGGGGATGCGGCTGCAGGCCGACCCCACGGTGCAGTTCGCGCTGGGCCAGCAGCGCGCGCGGCTCCTCTACCGCGACATCTCGTCCGTCGCGGAGAACCCGTACAACACCTACACCCACGCCGGCCTTCCGCCCGGCCCCATCGCGTCGCCCAGCCAGGGCGCGATCCAGGCGGCGCTGAACCCGGCGGCGGCCGACTACCTGTACTTCGTCGCCCGTCCGAACGGCACGCACGTGTTCACGCGCACGCTGGCGGAGCACAACGCCGCCAAGCGCGCCGCCCAGGCCGAGGCCCGCCGCGCGCGGGCGGCAACCGCGCCGGCCGCACCTCCGACGCATTGAGGGCGAATAAATTCGCTGCAACAACGACACGAAGTCCGCCTTCGCGGACTACAACCGGCGGCGCGACGGAGGTGCCGGTGCGCGCGACGGACTTCGACCGGGTGGATGCCCGTCGCGCGCGCGGATCTCTCGGCTGCTCCGAAGCCAGCAGTCCGCGAAGGCGGACTTCGTGTAGTTGTAGCCGCGACTTATTCAGTCGCATTCTCCACGCGGAACCCGCGCTGCTGATCGAGCACGCCACGACTCGCATGACCGACCTCCGCGACCGGCTCTCCCTCATCGTCATCACCGACCCCGGCTGCGGCGACGGACGCACGATCGTCGACGTGGTGCGCGCGGCGCTGCGGGGCGGCGCGCCGTCCATCCAGCTGCGCGGCAAGGACCAGCCGGCGCGCGAGCAGGTGGAGCTCGCCCGCGCGCTGCGCGCGGAGACGCGCGCGGCCGGCGCGCTGCTCTGGGTGAACGACCGGCTCGACGTGGCCCTGGCCGCCGGCGCGGACGGCGTGCACCTGGGGCAGGACGACCTTCCCGTCGAGGCGGCGCGGCGGATCGCCCCCCCTGGCTTCCTCGTCGGCATCAGCGCGGAGACGCCGGAGCTGGCGCGGGCGGCCGAGCGCGGCGGCGCGGACTACGTGGGCACCGGCCCGGTGTACGAGACCGGGAGCAAGGCCGACGCGGGCTCCGCCGTCGGCTGCGGACGCATTGCCGAGGTGGCCGCGGCGGTGCGCATCCCCGTGGTCGGCATCGGCGGGATCGCCGCGGCGAACGCGGGCGGCGTGGTGCGCGCGGGCGCCGCGGGCGTGGCCGTCATCAGCGCCGTCATGCGCGCGCCGGACCCCGAGGCCGCCGTACGCGAGCTGCTGCGAGGGGTCCGGGATCTCTAGGTTGATCCTAAGCTCGACGTGCGGGACGGCACCGTCACCATCGGCCGGAAGAGGTGAGCGCTGGATTAGATTTTCCCGCGCCGGCTCGGGGGACGCATGATGACACTTCTCATAAACGCCGTGATGACGTAGATTTATCTTCAGAGGCACCCCTCCCTCCTGAAGGCCCTCCACGGGCCACCTCCGGAGGCAGTACCGGTCCGGGCGGGTCCCCCACCCGCAAACTCCGTCACAACCGTTCCACTTCAACTGCGGCTCGCCGAAACGCGAGCGAGCGTTCGCGCGCACTCCCGCGGCGGACGGACACGCAAGCAGCAGCTCAGCCACACCCCGCTCCATCGCCACACCCATGCGTCTGCGCCCGACGGCCATCGCCGCCGCCCTGCTCGCCTGCGCCACCGCGCCTTCCGCGCGCGCCCAGCTCGTGGCGTTCGCCCCGCCCCCGCGCGGCGGCGAGGTGTCGCGGCTGGCCATCACGCTGGATTCCATCGCCCGCCACTCCATGGCCGACCAGTCCATCCCCGGCCTGAGCGTGGCGGTGGTGAAGGACGGGCGCGTGCTCCTGCAGCGCGGCTACGGCGTGGTCGACCCGCCGCGCGAGCGCGCCGCCACGGCCGCCACCGAGTACCAGATCGCCTCGGTCACCAAGCAGTTCACCGCCGCGGCCGTGCTGCGGCTGGCCGAGCAGGGGCGCCTGTCGCTCGACGACCCGGTCACGCGCTACGTGGACGGGCTGCCGGACCCGTACGAGGAAGTCACGATCCGCCGGTTGCTGAACCACACCGCGGGGGTACCCAACTTCACCGAGTTCATGCGCGAGTTCCGCCAGCCGCTGGCGCCCGCGCGCGTGATCGAGGCGCTGGCCGACCGGCCGCTGCTGTTCGTGCCGGGGATGGGGTTCCACTACAGCAACTCGGGCTACTACCTGCTGGGGCTGGTGATCGAGCAGGTGAGCGGGCAGGGCTACGCCGACTACCTGCGCGAGCAGTTCTTCGCGCCGCTGGGGCTGCGCGACACGCGCTACTGCGGCGAGCTGAGCAGCCGCGTGCCCAACGGCTTCGTGCGCGGCCGCGGCGGCAAGGCGGTGCACGCGGCGCCGTGGGACCCGTCGGTGCTCTACGCCGCCGGCTCGCTCTGCTCCACCGCCGTGGACCTGGCCCGGTGGGAGATCGCGCTGGGCGAGGGCCGCGTGCTCTCCGCCGCGTCGTTCCGGGAGATGACCACGCCCGCGCCGCCGCCGGACCAGAGCACCCGGATGGCCTACGGCTACGCGATGATGGTGGACACCACCGACGCCGGCCCGTACCTGCACCACGACGGCGCCGTCGCCGGCTTCCGCGCGCAGGTGGCGTGGTACCCCGACGAGCACCTGGCCGTGGTGGTGCTGATGAACCAGGGCCTGGCCGCCCCCGAGCCCATCGAGCGCGACCTGGCCCGCGCGGTGCTGGGGACGCAGCGCCAGCGCGGCCCCGCCGTGGCCGGCGTGCCCGCGCCGCCCAACGCCCGCCGCGCCATCGGCAGCCGCGCGCAGGACGCGCGGCGGTAGAAGCGGCGGCAGGGGAGAGAGCGGAAGGCGAGACGGCGGCTCCGTCTCGCCTTCGTCGTTTCAGGGGGATGGGTAAAAGGGGATTCGCCGAGTCTCGCCGCGCGCACCAGGACATCGGCGGAACGAGTGGCTGCAGTCCGCGAAGGCGGACTTCGTGTGGTTGTTGCCGCGGATTCATCCGCCCCGTCCATCCCCGGGCCGTGCATCTGCGTGAGGGATGCGCGCCCGGAGGGCCGGGACCCCGGCGGGGGCGGCGGCGCCGGTGTCCGCGCCTCGTGACGAAGCGGCGGGGGCGACGAATCCGCCGGGGGCCCGGCGCCGTTGGCAACAGTAGTATCGTTGCCTACGGCGCGCGCAGCCCGTTTGGGCGTCTCGGCGCCCAACACGCCCAAAGCCGCTGTTCGAAAGAAGATCGGCCCCCCGCGAGCATCCGTCGCGAGGGGCCGATCTCCATCCGTCGATACGACCACGAAGCCTAGTCGCGGCCCTCGAGCTGGTACTTGGCCAGCATGCGGTGGATGGTCTTGCGGTCGATCCCCGCCGTGCGCGCCGCCTGCGAGATGTTGCCGTTGTGGCGCTGCAGCAGGTCGCTCAGGTATTCCTTCTCGAACGCCGTGATCGCGTCGTTCTTGGCGTCGTGGAAGGGCAGGTCCGACGAGAACAGCGGCACCGGGCCGCCCTTGCCGTTGGTGGTGCGCCGCGCCGACAGCTCCTCGGGCATGTCCTCGGGGAAGATCTCCTGCCCGGGGAGGCAGAGCGACACGATCCGCTCCATCACGTTCTGCAGCTCGCGCACGTTCCCCGGCCACTCGTACTCGTTCAGCACCCGCATGGCCTCGGCGCTGAAGCGCAGCCCCTCGCGGTCGTACTCCTGCGCGTAGCGCCGCAGGAAGTGCTGCGCCAGCGCGGGGATGTCTTCGCGGCGGTGGCGCAGCGGCGGAAGCTTGACCGGCACCACGTTCAGCCGGTAGAGCAGGTCCTGCCGCAGCACCCCGTCGCGCACCGCCTGCTCGGGGTCGCGGTTGGTGGCGCTCACCCAGCGCACGTCGATGGGCAGCTCCTCGCCGCCGCCCACGCGGCGGATCCTGCGCTCCTGGATCACGCGGAGGAGCTTGGCCTGCAGGTCCATGCTCATCTCCGACACCTCGTCCAGGAAGAAGGTGCCGCCCGCGGCCAGCTCCAGCAGCCCGCGCTTCTCGCGCTCGGCGCCGGTGAACGCACCCTTCTCGTGGCCGAACAGCTCGCTCTCCAGCAGGTGGTCGGGGAGCGCCGCGCAGTTGATGGCGGTGAACGGCCGCGCCGAGCGCCGGCTGTTGGTGTGGATGGCGCGCGCGATCAGCTCCTTCCCCGTGCCGCTCTCGCCCGAGATGAACACGCTGGCGTCGGTGGGCGCCACGCGGCTGACCACCGCGAACACCTTCTGGATGGCCTCGCTGGTGCCGATGATGTTCTCGAAGCTGTAGTGCTTCTTGAGCTGGTCGCGCAGGTTGGCGTTGTCGCGCACCAGCTTGACCTGCTGCGCCGCCCGGCCGATCAGGATGCGCAGCTGCGTGGCGGTGACCGGCTTGGGGATGTAGTCGTACGCCCCCGCGCGGATGGCTTCGACCGAGCTGTCCACCGTGGCGAAGCCGGTGATCATCACCACCAGCGTCTCGGGCGCCAGCTTCTTGATCTCCTTCAGCAGCGCCAGCCCGTCCATGTCGGGCAGCATCAGGTCGGTCAGCACGATCTCGGGCCGCTGGCGGCGGACGAAGTCGAGCGCGTTGCGCCCCCGCCCCTCGGTGTGCACCGAGTAGCCCTCGCTGGAGAGGATCTGGCCGCAGCTCTTCACCAGCAACTCTTCGTCGTCAACGATCAGCACGGTGATCGGGACGTCGTTCTCGGCAGTGTCGCTCATGGTGCGCGTTGGCTTGAAGGGCGCGCTGGCGCCCGTAAGCTGGAAGGCGGGGTCGGAACGTCGTGGCCCCGAAGTTACGCTGTGGGCACGAATGCCGCAACCGGTTCGTGGCACCGCATCCACAGTCTGGGGAGAATATGTCGCAGTTGGGTCACGAGCGCCATAGTCTTGTTTAGCCAAGTACATAAGTGGCTGATTGAGACGGAGATACGCTCGACGGAGGGTGCCTGTGAAGGCGGACATTTCCGGCAATTTGCGATTCAACTGTCGATTTCTGCCCCCTCGGGATCGCGCTTGGAGGGATGCGCTGCATCGTCGGCTGACCGTGGCCCCCCGTCGCGATGTCACATCCTGGTTCAATGATGGCGACATCGGAGCGCGCGCCATTCAGTGCTCCCGGCGACGCAAGAAGATCGTCCGGCTTCCGCCGACGACGCGATTCGCGGATACTGATCTCCAGCCGCATCGTCTCTTCCCCACCCCATCCGACGTCAGGCAGATGCCCCACCCTGCGCACGTTCTCCGCACCGGCTTTCGGCTGCACACGCGCCTCTTCCTCAACA
Source organism: Longimicrobium sp. (assembly GCA_036377595.1). Lineage (NCBI taxonomy): Bacteria > Pseudomonadati > Gemmatimonadota > Longimicrobiia > Longimicrobiales > Longimicrobiaceae > Longimicrobium > Longimicrobium sp. Next base: position 81,234 of record DASUYB010000122.1, read on the forward strand.
GCCTGGAGGAGATGGACGACGATGCCGCGCGCACCCGCCCGGGCGAGCGCACCAACAGCATCGCGTTCATCGCGCTCCACCTCGTCGACGTGCGCCATTTCACGCTGGAGTACGCCGGCGGCGCGATGGCGAACCCGTTCACCGAGCTGCTCGCCGGCATCAGCGCGATCGACGATCTGCCGATGTATCCTCCGCTCGACGAGATCCGCGGCGCGTGGTCGTCCGTCTCCGCCTCCCTCGACGCGCGCCTGGGCGAGCTGGACGGCGATGCCCTCGCGGCGACGTCGCCCCAGCGCTACCCCGTCGACGACCCGACCGTCGCCGGCGGCCTCACCTTCCTGCTCTCCCACGAAGCCTATCACATCGGCCAGATGGCGCTCCTGCGCAAGCACCTCGGCTTCCCGGCGATGACGTACCGGTAACGACGGTCGAAACTGGAGACACGAAAACAGCAACGCCCGCCTCGATCAGATCGAGGCGGGCGTTGCTGTGATAGTTGGCCGGCGGCGCCGTACTCTCCCACCGGGTGGCCCCGGCAGTACCATCCGCGCAGCGGGTTTTCACTTCCGAGTTCGGGATGGGATCGGGTGGATCCCCCGCGCCATAGCCACCGGCCGT